>JANPGV010000079.1:0-6646 GCA_031424145.1 Ilumatobacteraceae bacterium | reverse complement strand
CACACCATCGCCGGACCCCGTGGCCTGATAAGAGCCTGCCCTCATACGAGTGGCCCATCACTGGCCTGCCCGAAACACCGGCAACAAGAACCTTGACAACACATAGGAGCGTCGATCGGCGCTAGTTGTTCTGTGCGCGTGATCGCTCTTGCGTCGACGCGCCGGACCGGGCAATCTGGGCGGTCAGTCGAATGGAGCCCATGGAGCCGGGGGCGTGATGCAAGTGACCGATGTGGAGCGGATCGTGGCGGCATTCACCGACGCAACGAACCGGCATGATGTTGAAGAGATGCTGGCGCTGGTGTCCGACGATGTCGTGTTTGAGGGCACGACGCCGCCCGACGGTGTGCGGATCGAGGGTGATAAGGCGTCGTTGCGTGCACTGTGGGAAGGCATATTTCGCGATTCTCCGAACGCGGTCGTCGAAACCGAGGAACTGATCGCCTGCGGCGACCGATGTACTGCGCTGCTTCGATATGTGTTCGACGCCGAACGGCCGAACGACGGTCATGTACGCGCTGTTGATGTGCTCCGAGTCGTCGACGGCAAGATCACGGAAAAGCTCTCCTACGTCAAGGGCTGACGCGCCAGAACTGCCGCTCGGCGCTAGTCGTTCTGCACCGGGACGGCTGCTTGCGTCAGGAGCATTGAGCGGGCAATCTGAGCGCGATGCGAGTGAGGCGGTTGCGTGCGGAGGACGTTGAGCTCGTTGCCGCGATCGACCGATCGGAGCACATTGACGTTCAGTACCGCGTGAGCGACGGGCAGCTCCAGCAGGTTCCGGCGGTGATGACCGAGGTTCCGACGTGGGACCCGGCTGGGTCAGGTCCGCACAGCGTCGCGGCCATGATCGAGTTCTGCAGTTCGGTGGTTGCACGCGGCGGCGTGCTTCTCGGCGCATTCGATCAGGAGCAGACGCTCGGGCTCGCAATAGTTCACCCCCTATTCGAGCCGCGCCTTGCGTGGTTGGCATTCCTCCACGTCTCGCGGCCCCACCGAAGCAAGGGTGCCGCGACGGCTCTATGGGACACGTGCGTCGACATTGGTGTTGAGCGCGGTGCGGAGTCGATCTACGTCTCGTCAGCGCCGACCGAGTCAGCAGTTGGCTTTTATCTCCGACAAGGCTGCCGGTTGGCTCAACAGGTTCATCCCGAGTTGTACGCCGCCGAGCCCGAGGACATTCATCTCGTCTGCTCGCTTCGGTGACTCGTCCGCGCACAGAGGAGCGTCGCTCGACGTGGGTTCGGCATGTGCACGAACGCCCGGCGGACGAACTGGGCGACCCCAAACCCGGACGTAGTGTTCTGGGCGTGCCCAGTTCGACGAAGGTGACTCGCTGACGTTCGATCGCGCCAAATCTTCCGAACCTAGAGGTAGTTGAGGCGCAGCCCACGGTGCAGCCACCTGGTGTGCAGCAGCTTGCCGGTCGCGGATGCGGTGATGTACGCGTCGCGGAATTCACCGCTGCCGTCGCGATCGCCGAAGCAGATGTTGGTGGTCACCGGGTCGCCCGTCGGGATGTGACTCGCCGTGGAGCCGTCCGCCGAGATAACCGTGATCCCGCCGTTGAGAAGCGTGGCGACGCAGACGTTGCCCTCGCCGTCGACACCCAACGAGTCGAGCAACTGGTAGCCGGGCAGGCCGTAGAGACAGACGGATGGATCGAGCGGCACTGCGGGGACCAGGTCGCCGGGTGACGCGACCGAGCGGCGGAAGACCCGGCCTGTGAAGGTCTCGGCCCAGTAGAGCACCGATCCGTCGGGCGAGAGCCCGATCCCGTTCGGGGCTTCGGCGGGATGCACCTGCTCGCTGATGTGGCTGCCGTCCGGCTTGGCGTAGTAGACGCTCGTCAGGTCACTCGTTCGCGCGGCGTGGTCGCGGATGCCGTGATCGGTGAACCAGAAACCTCCATGGGCGTCGAAGACGAGATCGTTCGGAGCACGCAGCGGCCTTCCGTCGCACTCCGTGTACAGATCCGTGACCTCGCCGTTGGTCAGATCGACGCGCTGGATCCGACCTCCGATGTAGTGGCCGGGATCATGGCGACCAGGAAACAGGAACTCGCCCAGCTCCGTTGGCGTGAAGCATCCACCGTTGTTGCACAGGTACAGAGCGCCGTCCGGCCCGATCGCCGCGCCGTTCGGGCCGCCAGGGATCTCGACGATCGTTTCCTTCGAGCCGTCGGGTTGGATGCGCGTGAGCCTCGGCCCGAACATCTCGACCACGATCACCGAACCATCCGGCATCGCGATCGGGCCCTCCGGAAAGCGCAGACCTGATGCGACCTCGGTGAGCCCGTGCATCACAGGTCGCGGTTGCGGTACGCCTGCTGCAACAACTCGAACTCTTCCACCGTCATCAGCACGGAGCGGGCCTTCGAGCCCTCACTTGGCCCGACGACACCGCTCTGCTCGAGCAGATCCATGAGTCGCCCGGCGCGAGCGAACCCGACCTTCAACTTGCGCTGCAACATCGAGGTGGATCCGAGCTGACTTCGCACGACAAGCTCCATCGCCTGACGCATCAGTGTCTCGTCTTCGTCGTCGTCGCTGTGGGTTCCGGTGTACAGCCCGCCAGCGCCACCTTCGCCCTCGTCACCCTCGACACCGCTGATGTAGACCACCTCGGGCTGCTGCCGCCGCCAATGGGCGACAACCTTGCGGACCTCTTCCTCGCTGACGAACGAGCCCTGAATGCGTTGGGAGACGTTGGAGTTTCCGGGCAGCAACAACATGTCGCCCTTACCGACCAGCTTCTCTGCACCTGGTTGATCGAGGATGACCCGGCTGTCGGTGAGACTGTTGACGGCGTACGCCGCCCGTGCGGGGATGTTGGCCTTGATCACACCGGTGATGACGTTGACCGACGGCCGCTGTGTGGCGACGATCAGGTGCACCCCGACGGCGCGGGCCTTTTGGGCGATGCGGGTGATGCTCTCCTCGACGTCGCGGGCAGCGACCATCATCAGGTCGTTGAGCTCGTCGACGATGATGACGATGTACGGCAATCGCTCGAATTGACGGTCGGAGCCAGGATCGGCCTTCAACTCACCACGGTCATGTGCCGCGTTGTAGCCGGTGATGTCGCGGAAGCCGACTTCGAAGAGGAGGTCGTAGCGCCGCTCCATCTCCTTCACCGCCCAACCGAGCGCGTTGGCCGCCTTCTTCGGGTTGGTCACCGGCTGGGTGAGCAGGTGCGGCAAGCGGTTGTACTGACCCATCTCGACCTGCTTGGGATCGATGAGGATCAGCCGGACCTGGTCCGGCGTGCTGCGCATGAGAATTGAGGTGAGGATGGAGTTGAGTCCGCTGGATTTGCCGGCGCCGGTGGTTCCGGCGATCAGCAGATGGGGGGTGGTCGCCAGGTGGAGGAACACGGACCTGCCGGCGATGTCTTTGCCAATGGCCACCTCGAGGGGATGGGAGGCCGTCTTGGCTTCCGGCGACGCCAGGATGTCGCCGAGGCTGACGAGTTGACGACTGTGGTTGGGCACCTCGACGCCGATGGCCGTGCGACCGGGAATGGGGGCCAGGATGCGCACATCGGTGGCAGCCATCGCGTAGGCAATGTCGCGGTTGAGGCTGGTTACCCTGGCCACCTTGACGCCCGACCCGAGCTCGAGCTCGTAACGCGTGACCGTAGGGCCAACCGTCTGCCCGAGCAGTTTGGTCTCGACCCCGTGCGAGGTGAGCGCGTCGACCAGGGTTCGTCCGCGCGCTTCGACCTCTGCCTTGTTGATCGTCTGCTGCGTCGACCGGGTGAGCATGTTGGCCGGCGGCAGCGTCCATTGACCGCGCTTGGCGCCCGGGCCGAGCTCGAGCTCGGACTGCTCCGTCAAGCCAGGATCGTTTGCGCCGGGAGGCGGCAGCTGGCGCGGCATCCGCGCCTTGCGTGATTTCTCAGGCTCGTCCCAATCCTCGTCGAGCGCCGCGTCGTAGATCGTCGGCATCGGCAGTTCGCCCGAGGCCTGGCGATCGCTCTTCAGCGTCGACATGTTGCCGAACGCCGTGCGGGCCCTGCGACCGATCGGGACCGCGACCGCCCCGACTCCCCGACTGGTGTGCGTCAACATCGTTCGCAGCGATACACCTGTCAACACCAAGGCTCCGCCGATGCACGCCGCGACGAGCACGATGATTGCGCCGCCCGAGGCGATGAGGCTGCGCAGCGGTTCACCGACCAGCGCACCGATCCACCCGCCGGCCTTCCCGAGCGTGTCGAAGTCGGCCATGATCTTGTCCGGCCCGCGCACCACGTGAAGCAGGCCGAGCAACGACAGGCCTAGCAGCCCCCAGCCGATGGCCAGCCGGAAGCGGCGCATGCTCTGGCCCTTGCCGACCAGCGCGGCACCGATCGCGATGAGGGCAATGGGCACGACGAACCGCCCGAGCCCGGTGAGCCAGCCCACCACCGTCTCGACCCCACGGCCGAGAGGACCGGCCAGGTCGAGGTAGATGGCCATGCCGAGCAGCAGACCGACGGCGATGAAGCCAATGCCGGCGAACTCGTGCTCGCGACCCTCGATCGCCTGGCGAAGCTCGGCCGACGCCTGGCCACGGCGCGTCGACGGGGTCGGTGCCGTTGGGGCCGGCTTGGCCGGCGCCCGTTTGGCAGTGGTCGTGGTCTTCGACCGCTTCTTGGGTTGACCCCACGTCGTCATAGAGATTCCAACGGTACCAACAGGGTGTTACCTATACGGGGCACTGTCAGTTGGGGGTCACCGACTGAACGCTGCCGTCCGGCCCGACAATGACCACGAGCTGGCCTCCCTGCTCGGACGTGACGGCCACGCTGTACCGAACGGTGCCCCCTTCCCCGCCTTCGACAAAGAACAGGTCAGGGCTCGATTCGGGAAGCTGCTCCTGCAACTTGCTGAGCACCTTGGCGGGGTCGAAATCCAGCGCCGAGGCCGCAAAGCTGAACCCTGTCGCCGCGGCGCCGTCCGTGGAGGACAGCTCGCCGTCGAGGAACACCCACGGCTGGGCGACCTTGCCGTCGTTCAGCGCGACGATGACGTTCACGAGCCGCGGTGTGGCGTTGATCTCGAAGTACTGCTGCGGCCCACCCAGCTTGGTTTCGAGCGCGTTCACCGCGTCGTGGATCTTCCCAACGAGGGGCAACGTGTGCGGCGTTGCATCAGAAAGGGTCGTCGACGGCGCCACGGTCTCCGTAGACGATCCACCGGAATCGCTGCACGCGCCGAGTGCGATCGCTGCGGCGAGGACAAACCGGCAAGTGGCCGAGGCCACTCTGCTCAGGCCTCCATGACGACGGGGACGATCATCGGCCGCCGTTTGGTGCGCTCGTTGACGAACTTCCCGGCCGCCCGGCGCACATCTCGTTCGAGCGATTCGACATCGCGCACGCCGGCGGCGAGCGTCTTTTCGACGGCAGCGGAAACGGCATCGCATGCCTCGTCGAGCAGGTCCTCGGCCTCGGGTGCGTAGACCCATCCACGAGTGATGATCTCCGGGCCGACCAACACCTTGCCGGTCTCGATGTCGACTGTGACAACGACCACCACGACACCTTCTTCAGCGAGAACCTTGCGGTCGCGGAGCACACCTTGGCCCACATCGCCGACGATGCCGTCGACGTAGAGGTACCCGGCGGGCACGCGACCGGTGGCAGCAAGGCCTTCATCGCTGAGCGTCAGCACGTCGCCGTCTTCGCAGACGAGGACATGATCGCGCGGCACACCCATCAGATATCCGAGCTTGGCGTTGGCGACCATGTGCCGGTACTCACCGTGAATGGGAACGAAGAAATCCGGCCGGGTCAGTGAAAGGTAGGTCTTCAACTCGTCGGCCTGAGCGTGGCCGGTGGCGTGAACGTCGGCGACGCCGGAGTGAATGACCTGGGCGCCGGCACGCAACAATCCGTCGATCACCTTGTTGACGTTTCCCTCGTTGCCCGGGATCGCATGACTGGACAAGATGACCGTGTCGGTCTCACCGATCTTGACCCACTTGTTCTCGCCGCGACCCAACAGCGCGAGCGCCGACATGGGCTCGCCTTGCGAACCCGTCGAGATCACGCACACCTTGCCGGGCGGGTAGTCGTCGATGGTTTCGATGTCGACCAGTGATTTGTCGGGAATGGTGACAACACCGAGGTCGCGACCCATCCGAACGTTCTTCTTCATGCTGAGACCCAGCGTCGCGACGATCCGGCCCTCGGCTATCGCAGCGTCGGCGATCTGCTGGATCCGATGCAGGTGGCTGGCAAAGCTGGCAGTGATGATTCGCTGACCGCGCTGCTCGGCGAATATCCCCCGCAACACCGTGCCAACGCTTGTCTCGGACGGAGCGTGTCCTTGCTCCTCCGCGTTCGTCGAGTCAGCGAGCAGCAGGCGGACGCCTTCGTTGGACGCGATGGAGCCGATGCGGGCAAGGTCGGTGTGACGGCCGTCGACGGGAGTGAGGTCGAGCTTGAAGTCGCCTGAGTGCAGGATCACGCCCTGCGGGGTGTGAATCGCGATCGCATGCGCGTGCGGCACGGAGTGGGTGACCGGGATGAACTCGACATCGAACGGCCCGATCATCCGCCGCTCGCCGTCGCGGACGACGATGAGATTCGTCTTGCCCAACAATCCGGCTTCTTCGATGCGGTTGCGAGCCAGGCCGAGCGTGACGGCGGAGCCGAA
>JANPGV010000078.1:0-25383 GCA_031424145.1 Ilumatobacteraceae bacterium | reverse complement strand
CACGCGCCGTCCTGGCCGGGCAGTGAGCACCGTGGAGCTCATGGTCGAGCGGCTGTGGCCCGGTGCTACTCCGGAAACGGTTCGCGATGTGGTCGATCAACTGCAGACGAGCTGCCGACAGTTGGCGGCCGACGGCATCCCCGTGCGCTATCTCGGCGCCACCTTCATACCGGCCGACGAGTCGCTGTCATGCCGGTTCGACGGAACGGCGCAGGCCGTACGCGCCGCGCACCAACTGGCCGGCGTTCCCTTCGACCGGCTGCTCGTCATCCACGAGATGAAAGCCGATCACACCAACCCCTCAACACAGGAGCAACAGCGATGAACCACACCCGAACCGCATTGTTGGCCGCCGCCGCACTGACCATGCTCAGCGCATGCGGTAGCGACAAGAAGTCCTCTCCCGACGCGGCCGTGGGCGCAACCGTTGCGGGCACTGCGACACCCGCGGCCAACCCCGGTGGGCTCGGTGGCACCGCCGTACAACTCGGGGGAGACCCGTGCGCGTTGCTGACCGTTCCCCAGCTGGAGGCTGCCCTCGGCTCCGGAGTCGAGCAGGGTGGCTTCGGCACCGATCTGCCGGGCCGATGCACCTACTCGCTGGGCGGCGATGTCGGCGCCGGCGTCGTGCAGATCATCTTGCAGGACCCGCTGGAATGCAACGCCGTGTTGAAGGCCCTCGCCTCGGGTTCGCTCGGTGGCACCAACGCCGTGCGCGTCGATGTCGGCGACGGCGGGCTCTACCTACAGGATTCGCAGGTCGCGTTCAGCATCAACGGTGGTTGCGTGGCGGTGGGAGGCTCGAAGGGCGGCGTGAACCTCGGCCAGGCGAAGTTGGTCGCGTTGGCTTCCCTTGTTGCTGGACGTGTCGCCTGACATGGAGCGAACCGCTCGCCAGATGCGCGCACGATTGGTGGGCGGACTCGTCGTGGTCAGCATCGTCGCGACCGCATGCGGCGCGACGAAGTCTGCAGACCCGGCCCCTCCGACGACCGTGCCTGCGATCGACGTCACAGAACCCCAGCCGGCGGCGCCGCAGAGATCGGCCTCAACGCCGTTGCTCATGGATGTAGGCGTGACGATCGTCGACACGCTCGCACCAACATCATCCGGGCTCGGGCTCACCTTGACCCGGGCCCAGGTCGAGTTCATGGACGCCGAGGCGACGGGACGCGGCGGGATCCGCGGCGATGTACTCGATGCCGCCGGTGGCGGTGCGCCGTCAGGCATACCGATGTCGGCAGTGTTGGCAGGGTACGTGCGCGGAGTGCAGACTCCCGCGGCCGAATACGCCCGATCGCTTATGGCCGCGCAGGACCTGACCCATCCCGACGGGGCCCTGTTCCCGACCATCGTGCTCGAATTATTTGCAGCCGATGCAGCGAAGGCGTTCGCCGCGGATGCAGCGCCTGCCAGCGGTCTGAGGAGCTCGCTCAGCAAGTCATCGTTCGCACCCAGTCGTCTTGCTCGTGGTGGTGGCATTTGCAGCGACGTGACCAAATCGATATTCGATGCGGTCGACAAGCTCTTCGCCAAGATCCACATCCCGCCCGGCAAGGTCGGTAACACCGGCTCCAGCTTCCTGAACGGGGTGCTGCAGGGTCTCACCGACGTGGTCGTCGGCTCGCTCAACTTCGTCATCGATGCAGCGAGGACACTGATCGTCAACGGCATCAAGTACTTGCTCGATCAAGTGCTCAGCGTCGTCGCTGAGGTCGCTGCGGCCGCAGCGCTGATCGGCAACTTCGTGTCGGCGGTACGACCGTGGAAGCTCGATCTCACACCCGAGTCCAGGACCACGAACAAGGGCATCGAGCCCGACAAGGTGTATGACAGCGTGACCGCAAAGGCAATCCTGATCGGACCCACCGACGACTGGCCGGATTGGTTCGTCGACTGCTCGAAGACCGCCGGCGTGACCTTGCCTTCTCTGCTACCTGTCGATGCCGGCGTCGTCTGGAAGGTGTCCGTGCTCTCTGCTGGTCTGATGACGGAGAGCGAAGACCAGATTCCCAAGGAGACCAAGCTCCACAAGGATTCGTCAGGAGGCGTGATCGCCAGGCTCGGGCTCGTCACCGGCACTGAGAGTGCGGCACAAGCGAAGTCGGGTCAGCCACAGTCAGGCACCGTGACCTTGTCGGCCACCGCTCGGCGCGACCAGATCACCGATCTGCGCAAGACGCTCGTCGACGCCGTCAACGACCTCGCCGGTCGCGTACTGGTGGTCGTGCCGGCGATCATTCGCAACTACCTGCTCAAGCTTGTTGCCGAGGCCGCCGACAGCAGCAGCGATCAACTCGCCTCGTTGCTCGACGCGTCTGCGGAGACGACGATCACGGTCACGTACCACGGACCACCAGAGCCGCTGACGAGTGCTCCGCTGTCGACCGGGGCAAAGAGTCCCAGTGACTACTGCGCCCTCTTCATCGACTTCTCGAACTGGTCACTTGCCAACCTGAACAGCGTGATGGCCGAGGCCAGTGAGCCGACGTTCGCGGTTCGCGATGCGTTCTTCACCGAGTACCTGGACAGGATGGCCGCCATGCAGAAGGTCGAGCCGGCGGAGCTCCACGACGCGCTGGCCACCTTCGTCACCTACGCACGGCTCTATCTGGCACACGACCTCAGCAAGGTGGCCGCCCACGCCAAGGAGATGACACCCGCGGCGGTATCGATCAACGGCTACGGCAAGGCAGTGTGCGGCTACGACCCCCAAGTCACGACCGGCGGCTGATGGCGGTGTAGAAAAGCAGAATGCAGCAGACATCGACCATTGACGTGCCGCCGGCCCGGCCGGATCGCAAGATCCCGATCGTTCCGTTGGCCGGTCTACCTGTGGTTGCGGTGTTGATCGGCTTCGTGATCTACGCCATCGCCTCGAACAAGTTCTGGCCGCTTATGTTCTGCCACGTCGCCGGGGGAGCGTTGTGGACCAGCATCGATCTCTTCGTCGGTCTGGCGATCGGGCCGATCATCGGTGGCATGTCGCCTGCTGCACGCGCCGAGTTCTCCGCCAAGTTCATGCCGAAGATGGTGATCATCATGCCGACGGTGGTCACGATGACGCTCGCGACCGGGCTACAGATCGCCTTGCGTCTCGGCACGTTGACCGTCAACAGCGACGCCCGCAGTTGGCTGATCGCGTCGATGATCGTCGTCGGTGTCATGGCCGTCATCGCCCTCGGCGTGCTCGAGCCGGCCAACATCACCGTGTTGTGGGAGATGAACAAACCCAACCCCAATCCCGAGATCATCGGTCGGATGATGAAACGCTTCGTCTACACAGCAGGGATCACGGGCATCATGCAGGTCGCGACGCTGGTGATCATGACTCGGGTGGCCACGCTGTGAGCGACGAGCGGAAGTTCCCGAGGGCTGTCGAGACCGTCACAGCGTCGCTCGCGGCGGTCGTGGTCGGAGGCGTGTGGTTGGGCTCGCACGCGCCCCGGCGTCCTCCGCTGGCGCTGCCCACCGTCTTGCTGGTCGTCGCTGCCGCGTTGTTGTTGGCGGGCGTTGTGATGATCACGCGAGTGTCCGGCTTCTCGTGGGACACCTTCGTTCGCGTTGGCCGGTGGGCCCTGGTCGCGTACATCGTCGCCGCGGGGATGATCGAGTTCGCGTTCGTGCGCAACCACACTCGCGGCGCTCCGTTGGTGGTGGTGACGGGGATGTTGGTCGTCTTTGCACTCGACGTGCCGTTCCTGATCGCCACCACAGTGGCTCGATACGAAGACTGACCACTCGAGGAAGGATGGCTGAACGTTTCGACGCCGCCTACTACCGGCGTTTCTACGGGCGCGGGTCCGCGCCCAACCGGCGCCAGATCGCTCATCTCGGGCGAGGCGTGCTGTCGCTGGCGGCATGGTGGCGGATCCCGACCCGCTCGGTCCTCGACGTCGGCGCAGGCAAGGGCTACTGGCGCGACTGGCTGGCCGAAGCGCATCCCAGCGTGAAGTACCACGGGATCGACGTCAGCGAACACGCCTGCCGCCGCTACCACCACGAGCAGGCCAACGCCGCGGTGTGGCAGCCGCGTCGGAAGTACGACCTGGTCGTGTGTCAGAGCGTGCTGCAGTATGTCGACGACACGGACGCGCGGAAGATCATCGACATGCTGGCGGTCGCCTGTCGCGGATTGCTGCTGTTCGATGCGCCGACGCTGGCCGACCGAGACTCGGCGATCGACGCATCCAAGACCGACCTCGACGTGCACTGGCGGTCGGGTGACTGGTACCGAAAGAGGTTGGGGCGCGGTTTCACGGAGATCGGTGGCGGCATGTGGCTGTCTCGAGAGAGCTCCGCCGTGTTCTACGAGCTCGAACGCGCCCGCTGAACGAGAGGCTGGTTCGAACCCTCGTGCATTTAGGCTCGCCGTAATGGCAGACGCGATCATCCAGGCCCATGGCCTGACCAAGATCTACGCGGGTGGCGTCGGCGGCGACGTGGTCGCATTGGACGGGATCGACCTCGAGATCAACTCCGGCGAGATCTACGGTCTGCTCGGACCCAACGGTGCCGGCAAGAGCACGACGATCGGAATGTGGGGGAGGGTCTCTACGTAGGCGCGTGAGCGAGCGCGTTCAGCAGCGATTCACAAAGGTCTTGTCTAAGGACCCTTGGCTGGTTGGCCGCGGGGTTGGGTGGTGTGGGTGGTGCCGTCGGGTTGGGTGACGACGAGGTCGGCGTTGGGGAGAAGTTTGAGGTCGAGGTTGTGGCGGTGGACGTGGTGGTGGTGGCGGTTGCACAGCAGGACGAGGTTTTCGTAGTCGGTCGGTCCGAGGTGGCGTCGCCAGTGGTCGATGTGGTGGGCGTCGCACCATGCGATCTTGCGGTCGCAGCCGGGGTAGCGGCAGCCGCCGTCGCGGATGGCGACGGCTCGGAACAGGTCGCGTGGCACGGTGTAGGTGGCGCGGCCGTAGCTGAGAATGGCGTTGCCGGCGCGCACGATGCGATGCAGCACGCAGTCGCACAGAAACGCGTCGGTGGTGCTGGTGCCGAGGTGGGCGTGGTCGTTGGTCCATGCCACCGGCGCAGTCGACAGGGTGTCGTGTTCGACGATCAGTTCGATGTGGGCGCGGTTGCGTCGGGTGCCGCGGCGGTCGTGGTTGGCGTTGAAGAACGCGCAGACGTCGACCAAGGCGTCGGCGTTGCGTCGTTGGGTTGTGCGGTTGTCGTCTCGTCCGTCCCAGGTCGAAGCGACTCGGATCGCGGTGGCGAACTGGGTGGCGCCTGCTTGGTCGAGCACGAAGGTGCCGATCATGCCGTCGGCGGTGTGGGCGGTGCGCAGGTGTCGGTCCGGTTCGACGGGTTCGGGGAGCTCGATGAGTGCTTCGGCGCGTTGGCGCCACACCTGCGCGGCGCGTTCGGTGTCGGCCACCGACAACGGAGCAACGATGGCGACCACTTCTGATTGCTGGACGGTCATCACCGGCTCGACCGGGCCACGACACGCGACCTGCAACGCGACGACCTGACCGGCTGACAACACGCCGGCGGTGGCGGCGTCGCTGATGGCTTGGAAGGTGCCGAGGAACCGGCCGCGGTGGATCAGTGCGGTGGCGTCGCGGTTGCTCATTCGGCAGTGGTGACGAAGCCACGACGCCATTGACACCGACCCGTCGTTGGCCCATTCACCGGAGGTCTCCAACTGTCGCGCCGCGACGGCGAGGCGGGCCGCATCTTGTTCGTGGGCGGCCCAGGCGGCGACGAAATCGGTAGCGCTGATCACGCTTGCCCCGATCTGGCCGCCTACAGTTTCCATGGTTCAATCGTACACATGTTCGATCACGATTGCAACAGCAAACCGTTATTTCTTATGGCTTTCGGGCAATTCGGACGGTGGCCGATCCCCGACTGTCAGACTCAATCAATGCACACGGAGTTGACGTACCTCCACGACGCCTATCTCAGGGAATTCGATGCGACCGTCATCGACGCACGCGCGGATGCGGTCGCTCTCGATCGCACTCTCTTCTATCCGACCGGTGGCGGGCAACCACACGACACGGGGACCCTTGGTGATCTCGCCGTCGTCGACGTGCGCAAGGAGGGCCCCATCGTCTGGCACTACGTCGACGGCGTGAAGCTGCCGTTGACCGGCGAGTCGGTGCACGGCGTCGTCGACTGGTCACGACGACATCAGTTGATGCGCACGCACACCGCGCTGCACGTGTTGTGCGGTGTGATCTGGAACGAGTGGCGCGTGGCGGTAACCGGCGGGAACATGGAACCTCTCAGTGCGCGGATGGACTTCGAGTTCGATCCGTTGCCGGAAGGGTTCGGGCCGCGCATCGAGACGCTTGTCAACGCCGAGCTTGCAGCCGACCGACCGATCGCGGTTTCGTTCCTGCCGCGGTCGACGGCTGTGATGGACGAGGATCTGATCCGCACCAAGGTCTCGCTCATCCCCGAGTCAGTGCCCGAGATCCGCGTCGTCGACATCGTCGGCCTCGACAAACAGGCGGATGGTGGGACGCACGTGCATTCAACGGCCGAGGTCGGTCGCATCCGCGTGACCAAGACCGAGAGCAAAGGCAAGGGCAACAAACGCATCAGGCTGGAGATTGTCGACGCGTGAGCCGGTACGCCTTCGGCGTGCCGTCTCACCCTCGCCCGGCAGCCGCTCAGATCTGCCGGCTCTGGATCGATCTCGGCGGCCATCTGAGGATCTGGGCGCCACAGGTTTCATACAACCCGGCGCGATGACTGCTACTGGCACCCAGATCGTTGAGGCGGGCGTCCGGGGAAGTCGCGGCCGATCCGGTGTGAGTCGGATGTTGCTTGTGTTCAGGCGCGACTCACAGCGGATCGGCCATCGCTGGCTTATCGAGACACGCATCTCGACGACACCGATCTGCATGGACTTCACCCTGCCACATGATCGACTGCTCCGCCGAGGACAGCCTGCGGCAGTACCGTGCCGTTGTGGTGAGAGGGCAATGAGGTCGCAGCCTTTCCTGGGCCGGGCGCGGTGCCTCGTTGCTTTGGCGCTCCTGACCACCGCGTGCGCCTCCAGCGCCACGACGCCGGCGGTGGCGCCGACCTCGTCGGGCGCGCCAATCCTCACAACGTCATCGGTTGCCGTAACCGACGCGCCGACCACAGTCGCCACCACCGCGTTCTCGACGACGCCCACCTCCCGCGACACGGTTGCGCCGACGACGACATCGACCGCGGCGCCGCTCGTGGACCGCGCTGTGCTCGCCGATATCACGATGACGTCGGTGCCTCCGGACGTCATCGTGCCGACGAACGAAACCTCGTTGGACAAGGTGACCAACCCAATCAACGGGCGCCGTGGCGATGACCGCGCTGTCCCCGCGAACATCGATTGCGCGACCGGCACACCCCGGACCTGCTTGACCGAGATGCTCGACATGCTTGGCTTCGACGTCACCAGCGGGTCGAGCGATGCCCGCGAGCGCCACGTCCAACGGGCGACGGCCGTCGTTCAACTCGACGCCGGGCTAGCCATGACCGGCGTGCCCGACGATGCCCTGCTCCAGTACCTCGGCATCGCCACCGACACGACGCATGAGCCTGACGAGACGCGTCAGGTCGGCACATCAGCGAAGGGGCGGCCGATCATGGCGATGCGCTATGGCGATGGGCCCACGACGGTACTGGTCGTCGGTGAGACTCACGGCGACGAGGAGGGCGGCCTCCGGGTCCTGTTGCGAGTGCGATCGCTGCCTTTGCCCGAAGGGGTCACGCTGTGGGTCGTCCCTGCCATGAACCCCGATGGCCTTGTCCTCGACACCCGTTTCCTGGCCAATGGCGCCGACCCGAACCGACGGGCGCCGAGCCAGCCCGAGCAGCAAGCCGTCTACGACTTCGCTCTTGCCACTCGGCCGTCGTTGACGATCTGGTACCACCAGAACTACGGCTGGGTAGGCGGTTCGGGCGCATCAATGACACCGGCGAGGCAGTACCAGGCGCTCACCGGCCTCGGGACGTTGAAGCGCAGTGGCGACTGCGCCGTCGGATTCATGTGGTGCCCGATCGACGACGCGCTCGGCAGCAGCTCCATTCTGGTCGAGCTGCCTGACGTGCTCACGCCCGCCGCCGTCCAGATTCACGCGCTCGCGCTGCTTGCAGTGGCATCAGGCACCGCTCCCTGACACGCCGCCCGGAAAACTTCGCCGCTCACGCCTTGGTGGCGCGGATGATCGCCGAGTGGAGCCCTTCACCGAATTCGTGAGTGGAGGCAACGGTGATATGGGCGAAGCCGGCGTTGGCGAGTTGTTGTTGGTATGCGTCGAAGCTGAGGGCTCCGGCAACGCAGCCGATCCGTGCTGCCTGTTCGACGATGACGGCCGGGTCGAGGTCGTTGTCTACGACGACGTCACTGATCCCGATCCGCCCGCCATTGCGCAGGACGCGCTGCATCTCGGCGAACACGGCAGGCTTGTCCATGGACAGGTTGATCACACAGTTGGAGATGATGACGTCGACCGATGCGTCCGGGAGAGGGATCTGTTCGATCTGGCCGCGGAGGAAGGTGACGTTGGTGGCGCCGGCTTCGGTTGCGTTGCGTCGAGCGAGGTCGAGCATCTCGTCGGTCATGTCCAAGCCATAGGCGTGCCCGGTCGACCCGACCCGTTTCGCCGATAACAGGACGTCGATCCCGCCGCCGGAGCCGACATCGAGGACTATCTCGCCGGGGACCAGATCGGCGACCGCGATCGGGTTGCCGCATCCGAGGCTGGCCAGCCCGGCACCTTCGGGTAGTCCCTCGAGGTCGCCGTACAGGCTGGTACCAAAGCAGGCATCGGCGGGTCCGTCCATGGCTTGCTGTCCGCCGGCGGCCACGGTGGCAGCATCGGCGTAGCGGCGGCGGATCACTTCGCGAAGGGTGTCGGATTCTGTGGTCATCGGGTTCTCCTGGATGTTGCTGGTTGTGGTTCGTCCCATGATGCACTGGTCGGTAGCCGGCCCATGACGAGCTCGGCTGCAGTCGGCGGTGGCGTTCTTTTCCGACCCCCGAGTATCAGCTGAGGACGGAGCGCAGCGCATCGAGGCGTGACGGCACCAGCCGGTACCAGACCCACAGCCCGCGCTTCTCACGCTCGATCAGACCGGCATCGACCAGGATCTTCATGTGGTGGCTGACCGTTGGTTGCGAACGCCCGGACGGCTCGAGCAGATCGCAGGCGCACACCTCGTCGGCTTCCGACGCGGCGATGTAGCTCAACAGCCGGAGCCGAATCGGATCCGCCAGAGCGGCGAACGAGCCTGCCAACAGTTCGGCCTGCGACTCATCGAGTACGTCGGCGCGCACCGGCGTGCAACAGGCGATCGGATCGAGGACAGCGATCTTTGAAGCGGGCATGACCCGTATGGTACCGAAAACTTCTGGATGCATTGACATTTGTCGATATGTTAGGTACCGTCACTTCATCGACAAACGTCAATGTGTTGTTGGCGTCGCTCTCAGGAGGAATCAAGATGTCTCGTGTCCAACTGGCCCTCAACGTGGCCGACCTCGATGCTTCGATCGAGTTCTACACCAAGCTGTTCAAAACCGAACCGGCCAAGCTCCGCGACGGCTACGCGAACTTCGCGATCGCCGATCCGCCGCTGAAACTGGTCCTCTTCACAGGGCTGGGTGAGCCCGGCTCGCTGAACCACATCGGCGTCGAAGTCGAAGACGTCGATGCCGTTCAGGCAATGATCGCTCGCGCCAACGATCTCGGGCTCGAACAACAGATCCAGGAAGACGTGTCGTGTTGCTTCGCTGTGCAGGACAAGACCTGGATCAAGGGTCCCGAGAACGACTGGGAGGTCTACTTCGTCAAGGGCGACGCGCCCGCCATGGCGTGCGGAACCAGCGACGAGGCGACGAGCTGGGCCGACGATGGGGAGCCAACGCTCGAGACAGTGCCGGCCGCAAAGTCGGAGTGCTGCTGAACGTTCACCCGGTTCCCGGCGCGCTCCATCTCACGCTTGCCCGCCGCCTGGTCGCTGAAGCAGTCGGCACGGCGTTGCTGCTCATCGCCGTGATCGGTTCGGGGATCATGGCCTCACGGCTCTCACCAGATGACATCGGCTTGCAGTTGTTGGAGAATGCCGCGGCGACTGCCGGTGCGCTGATCGGTCTGATCCTGATGTTCGGCGCCGTCTCCGGCGCGCATTTCAACCCTGCCGTCACACTCGTCGACCGGATGTTCGGCACGATCACCACGACCGACACGATCCTCTACACGATCGCGCAGACGGTCGGTGGATGTGTCGGTGCGGTGCTTGCCAACATCATGTTCGAGCTCGATCCGATCAACCTCTCGACCAAGACACGATCATCCGGCGCGTTGTGGCTGTCCGAAGTCATCGCGACGATCGGGCTGCTACTCGTCATCCACGGCTGCGTGCGCACCGGTCGTGCCGCAGCAGTCCCCTTCGCTGTGGGGGTGTGGATCGGCGGGGCGTACTGGTTCACGTCGTCGACGAGCTTCGCCAACCCGGCGGTCACCGTCGCCCGCACGCTCTCGAACTCGTTTGCCGGAATCAAACCATCGTCGGCACCGATGTTCATCGTCATGCAACTGATTGGCGCTGTGCTCGCCTTCCTGCTGATCCGATTCCTGTACACGCAACCCATCGAGGAGACCGTCGATGCCTGACACTGCACCCCACTACATCCCTGAAGTCCTCTTCGTCTGCGTCCACAACGCGGGCCGCTCCCAAATGGCTGCCGCATTCCTCTCCCATCACGCAGGCGATCGGATCATCGTCCGCTCTGCCGGCACCGCCCCGGCCGACACGATCAACCCCGCGGTGGTGGAGGCAATGGCCGAGATCGGCATCGACCTCGCTGGCAACGGCGCTCTCCCGAAGAAGTTGACCGACGCCGCGGTCGAAGCGTCCGACGTGGTCATAACGATGGGCTGTGGCGATGAGTGCCCGTTCTATCCCGGTAAGCGCTACCTCGATTGGGAGCTCGACGACCCCGCGGGCCGAGGCGTCGCCGCGGTCAGACCGATCCGCGATGAGATCGATCGGCGCGTCCAAGCACTCGTCACTGCTCTACTGCAAGACTTCCCTGATGGCGAAGATGAACGTCAACCGAGCCCGAGGCGGTGACGACGACTTTGGTGCGGTCGGGGACGAACCGACGATGCCTGCGAAGTACGCGGGGACGTGCGGCACGTGCGGGCAGCGGTTCGCCGTCGGTGACCCGATCGCCTCGGTTCTCATCGACAAGAAGCTGACCTACCACCACGGAGCCTGCCGGTACCCGGCAACGGCTCTTCTCGCGACGCACACCACGCCGGGCGATGTCGTCTCGTCACCGGGAAAGTGCCGCGCCACGACTAACAAGGGCAAGCCGTGCAACAACCCTCCGCAAAAGGGCGAACAGTTCTGCGGTCCGCATCTCGCCCAACTCGGCAACTCGTGAGCGAGTCAGCGCGATGAACGTGCTGCTGCTCGCCGACACCCATCTCGGCGAGGGCCAAGGAGCCCGGCTGGCGGACAGGCTGCGCGGCTACCTCGATACGGCCGACGTCATCATCCACGCCGGCGACATCACCGACACGTCGGTGCTTGCGGCACTGGAGGAGTTCGCGCCGGTTCGCGCGGTGCTCGGGAACAACGATCGAGGCATGATCCTGCCCGAGCGGCTCGTCGTCGAGCTCGATGGATGCCAAGTAGCGGTCGTCCACGACAGCGGTCCCGCCGGCGGCCGAGCCGCCCGTCTCCGTCGCTGGTTCCCGCAGGCCGATGTTGTCGTCTTCGGCCATTCTCATCTCCCGTGGCACGAGATCGACGTGCGCCCCACGGACGGCCACGTGCAGCACCACGTGAACCCGGGATCGGCGATGCAGCGCCGATCCGCTCCCAATCACACCGCTGCCCTCTTGCAGCTGCACGACGGAGTCGTCGCCGAGGTGAGCCACATCGTGCTGCAGTAGCTGTCGTCCGTTGGGGGCAACTGTTCGCCTAGCCCGAATTGCTCAGCACGACCCGGCGTAGGAGTTGGGCGTTGAGCGCCACGACGATGGTCGACAGGCTCATCAGGATGGCGCCGATTGCTGGGGCGAGGGTGATGCCGGCCCACGAGAGTGCCCGACCATGTGTTCGACAGCCCGAACAACGAGGCAGCGGTGTCGCAGCGGCTCTACCGGAGTCCGACCCTCTCCACGCTGTGGGACATCGTCTACGTGTTCCCCACGCGGGAGGCGGCGTCGCAAGTTATGGACAAGGTGGCTGAGCCAGGCTTCTTGACGTGTTTCACGCAGTACCTCGTAGCCGCCCAGCCGGTTCTCTCACCGGGAAGCTCATCAACGTCCGAGGCCGTCGGTGCTCCTACCTTGCTCCAACATGGAGATCGGCAGGTCGCATTCGGGACCACCAACGTCTATCAAAGTCCGAACGGACCGGTGCCGCTGTTTTCGGTCAACGTCTTCATCCAGGTGGGTCGGGCCATCGTCTACGTCAACCCCGCACCGGACTTTCATGACGACCTCGATCCTAAGGGTCGCCTCGAAGTAGCAATGAGGGCGGCAACGGATGCCGTGACAGCGGCGTTGAAGACCGGCAAGTAGCCGTTCGGGGAGCAACCTACGATGGTGAGGTGAGCGCGGCTCCCTCGCAACGGCAGCTCGAGGCCGCGCATTGCTGGGAACCGGGCGACCGGGTGCCGGGGCGGCCGGAGATGACCGAGTTCCGTCGCAGGCTGCGCTATCACCAGGCGAAGTGGCGCGACGCTCACGGACATCCGATCGGTTCGCAGCCGATTGTGCCGCGACCCAACGACAAGTCGGTACGCCTCGTCGGCAGCCGGCTCCCGCTCGACTACGCACGTGAGACGGGCGCCAACTTCGTCACCGCCGACGCGTTGGCAGCGGCGCGCGCCCGAGCCTCGATCATCGAGCCTTACCAGACGTTCGATCACCAGCGACTGTGGGCCGACCTGCTGTGGTCACCCTCAATGGCCTTCAACTTGTTCGGCGACCTGGCGATGGACCTCGACCTGGCCGACCGGGCTGTCCATGCGTGGTGGCCCGATGCGCCCGGCACCGTGAGCGAGGTCCGCTTCGCACACTCGCCGGGCCGATTCGACCCCACCTACATGAACAGCCTGCGCACCTTCGCTACGGCGTTCGTGCTCGACGTCGGGGACGGAACGCAGGCCGTGCTCGGCGTCGACATCAAGTACCACGAAGCAGTCAAACGGGAGATACCCAGGCCGAGCAACATGCACAGGTATCTCGAAGTCTTCGAGCGTTCGCGTGCCTTCAAGCCTGGAGCGCTCGATGCGGTCAACGAGACCGTGCTCACCGTGATGTGGCTCGAGCACCTGCTGCTGCTGTCGATGCTTCAGCACGACAGTCGGTCCTGGAGCTGGGGGCGCTACGTGGTGGTGCACCCCGCCGGCAACTCGGACATTGCCGGAGCCTGCGCCACCTACCGCGATCTCCTGGCCAACCAGTCGACCTTCTCCTCCCTGACCGTCGAGGATCTGCTCGACGCCGACGTGCTCCCCGCGTCCACGGCCGCGGTCCTGCGTGAGCGGTACATCGTTTCTTGAGGCTTGCTCTGAGCATCAATCGGGTAGGGATCTGACGTGCTGGCATTTCTCGCCGTTTTCGCGGTCGTTCTCGGCGTCAACCTGATGCCCGCATTCGGTCCGCCGACCTGGACGATCCTCGTCCTGTACCGCTTCCAGTCGGACCTCAATCCGGTGGCACTCGTCATCGTGGGTGCAGTTGCCGCGGCCCTGGGTCGGCTGGCACTCGGCTACGCGACACGCGCCATCCGAGGCAAGTTCTCCGAGAAGCGTCGCAAGAGCCTCGACGCGATGCGAAAGCGGCTCGAACGTCATCGCAGAGCCGGACTGCTGGCGCTGTTCCTGTTCGCTCTGTCGCCGCTCCCATCTGCACAGCTGTTCGAAGCAGCCGGCATCACCGGGATCAAGCTGCCGCCGTTGACGGTCGCCTTCTTCTGCGGCCGGCTCGTCAGCTATTCGATCTACATGGCAGGCGCGTCGGCACTGAAGGACACAAACGTCGGTGGCATGATCCGCGATTCCTTCACCAGCCCGCTCGGCATCGGCTTGCAGGTGGCATTCCTCGGGCTCCTGGTGCTGCTAGGGCGCGTCGACTGGTCGAAGCACTTCGGCGATGAGGAGCACGCAACCGCATCAGGAGCTACAGGCTGATGTCCTAACGCACCGGAGTCAGAGCCTGATCTTTCGCCTCGACCCGGAGGGCACCGGTCATGATCGCGACCACATCGGTGATGCTTACGCTCTGCGGTGTGATGACTGCCGCACGTTTGCCGAGCCGTTGCACGTGGATCCGGTCCGCGACCTCGAACACCTGCGGCATGTTGTGGGAGATGAGGATCACGGGCATGCCGCGTTCGCGCAAGCTCTCGATCAACCTCAGCACCTGAGCCGACTCGCGCACACCCAATGCCGCCGTGGGCTCGTCGAGGATGATGACCTTGCTCCCGAATGCCGCGGCGCGCGCGACCGCGACAGCCTGGCGTTGACCGCCGGACAGCGTTTCGACAGCCTGACCCATGTTCTGCAGGGTGCCGATTCCCAGTGCCATCATCTGCTGCTTGGCCCGCTTGCGCATGCCGCTGCCTTCCAGCATTCGGAAGACCGATCCGAGCGGACCAGGCTTGCGCAACTCGCGCCCGAGAAACAGGTTGGTGGCGATGTCGAGGGCTGGCGCAACCGCCAGCGTCTGGTAGACCGTCTCGATCCCGGCAACGCGGGCCTCGATGGGCTTGCGGAACTGGATCGCCTCGCCGTCGAGTCGCATGATTCCATCGTCGGCGATCTCGGCGCCCGAGAGACACTTGATCAGGGTCGACTTGCCGGCCCCGTTGTCGCCGATCACGGCCAGCACTTCGCCGGGGTAGAGCGCGAAGTCGACGCCGTCGAGAGCGACCACGCGCCCGTAGGTCTTGACCAGACCCTCGCTCTCGAGCATCGGCGTGACCGCGGTGGTCGGGGCGGCCGTTGTCGTGGTTGTGGTCTCGCTCATGCCCGGGCCCGACGAATCCATTGGTCGGCGGTGACGGCCACGATGATCAAGCAGCCTATGGCCAGTTGCTTGTAGTTCTGGTCGAGCCCGGCGACGGACAGACCGTGATCGACCGAGGTGACGATGAGGGCGCCGATCAGGGATCCGATGACCCGGCCTCGACCACCGAACAAGCTGGTACCGCCGATCACGACAGCGGTGATCGAGTCGAGATTTGCGTCGATCCCAGAGTTCGGGCTTGCCGCATTGACTCTTCCGATCAACACCCACCCCGCGATTGCGAAGATAAACCCGGCGACCACGAAGACGCTGATGATCACGCGGTTGTTCTGGATGCCCGCAAGCCGGGCGGCGTCGGGATCATCGCCGACTGCGTACACGTGAGTTCCCCAAGCCGTGTATCGCAACACATAGGCGAGCACGGCGTACAAAACCAGCATGACGATGACACCGGTCGTAATTCGAAAACCGCCAAGGTCGATCGCCCGTCCGAGCCACTTCAGCTCCGGCGCCAGTTCCGTGTTGCGCACCGTCCGGCCGGTCGCGTACAGGAGCGTGAGTGACTGGAAGATCCCGAGCGATCCAAGTGTGACGATGAACGGAGGCAGCTTGACCCGTGTGATCAGGAGGCCGTTGAACGCTCCGGCAAGGCCGCCGACGGCAAGGCCGATGAGGAGAGCCGGGAGCCCCGGTACGCCCTGGTCGAATGCCGTCTTGGCCATCACCATCGAGGAGAACACCATGATCGCCCCACACGACAGATCGATGCCTGCTGTCAGGATGATCAGCGTCTGACCGATTGCGAGGGTGCCGACGACCGCTGTCTGCTGGGCGATCACCCCGAGGTCGGTGGGTGTCGCGAACTTCGAAGAGGCCAGCCTGAAGATGATGACCGTGATGGCCAGCACGATCGCAGGGCTCAGCCAGGGGTAGCCGTGCAGGACTGCTTGGACACGCTTGATCGGAGACTGACGGTCGAGGAACTCCTCCGCCGCGTCGTAACCGGCGATGGCATCACTCACGAGGCCCACCTTTCATCGTTTGTGGCGTGCCGAAGCGCACCCCCAAGCACAAACTAGAACAGCGGTAGGGCAGCAACAAGGGTGCTGCCCTACCGCTGAGCATCAAAGTTCGGGTTCGCTGACCCCGGTGCCTAGGACTCAGCCCCAAGCGTTGGCCAGCCCGTAGGCGGGATCCTTGCTGTCGACACCGGCCACAGGCTCCTTGGCGATCAACGTGACACCGGTGTTGAAGAAGTCGAGACCGGGGCTGACCGATGGCTTCGTACCTTTGTTGACGAAGTCGGCAATTGCCTGAACGCCGAGGTCGGCCATCTTCAGCGGGTACTGCTGCGACGTGGCCGCGATGTGCCCGTCAGCGACTTCCTGCACGCCGGCCTTGCCGCCGTCAACCGAGACGAGGATGAAGTCTGCGGTGGTCTTGCCCGCAGCCGTCAGGGCCGCGTATGCGCCGCTGGCAGTTGGCTCGTTGATCGTGTAGATGACATTGATGTCCTTGTTCTTGGCGAGCAGGTTCTCCATGCCCTTCTGGCCACCCTCTTCGTTGGCGCCAGTTGCTTCGTTGCCGACGATCTCGTAGTCGCCGCCCTTGCCGCCTGTGTACTTGCCGGTCTTCGCTTCGTCGCCGTTCTTCTTCCCGTCGGCGACGTCGATGCCCATGCCCTCGAGGAAGCCTTGGTCACGGTTGTAGTCGACGGAGACGATCTTGTCGTTGAAGATGTCGAGCAGAGCGATGACGGCCTTCTTGCCGTCGAGCTTCGCTGCGGTGTACTGGCCGATCAGCTTGCCGGCCTCGCGGTTGTCGGTTGCGAACGTGATGTCGACCGCATCCGGCGGGTCGGTGGGTGTGTCGAGTGCGATGACGAACAGCCCGGCGTCGCGTGCTTTCTTGATCGCATCGTTGACGCCGGTCGACATCGGTGTGATCAAGATGCCCTTCTGCTTGGATGCAATTGCGTTCTCGATCGCATCGATCTGACCCTGGTCGTCACCCTCTGCCTTGCCAGAGGCAATGGTGATGTCGACACCGGCCGCACTGCCGGCCTTCTTGGCGCCGGCCTGCATTGCGACGAAGAACGCGTTGGTCGAGTCCTTGGTGATCAACGAGACGGCGATCTTGCCACCCGCTGCTGGGGTGCCACCCGAGGCCGTGGTGCCGCCCGCTGCCGTGGTGCCGGCCGCTGCCGTGGTGCCGGCCGCTGCCGTGGTGCCCCCCGCTGCGGTGGTGCCACCCGACGACGTCTTTGCGTCGCTGCCGCACGCGGCCAGCGCGAACGAGGCGGCGAAACCCAATGCCACGACGGTACGAATGGAATGGCGCTTGAACTTTGTTCTCATATTCTCCCCCTCGGAGTTAAGAGTTGTCAACGTTGTCAGAGTTAACCCCAGTCTGCAGACCCTTGTCAAGGCTTGATTTGCTTGACAAGTGGTGTTATGGCGGCGAACGTTGTCATCCATGGCAGAAGGAACCTCTTCGAACAGTCAGCGGTTGCCGCATCCGACCATCCGCGACGTCGCTGCCCTTGCCGGCACCAGCTTGAAGACCGTCTCACGAGTCGTCAACGGCGAGCCAGGTGTTTCACCCGAGCTCGGTCAGCGGGTGCGCCTCGCCATCGAACGCCTCGACTATCGCCGCAACCTCGCCGCCAGCAATCTCCGCCGATCGGGCGGTCGCACGCGATCGATCGGTCTGTTGCTGTCGAACATCGTCAATCCGCTCGACGGCGCTATCCAACGCGCGATCGAAGAGGCAGCATTGATTCGCGACGTAATCGTCATTGCGTCGAGCATCGACGAGGATGCAGGCCGCGAGCGGGAGATCGTCGGAATCTTCACCTCGCGGCGGGTCGACGGTCTGATCATCAAGGCGGCCGGTCATGATCAGAGCTATCTGACGGATCAACGCCGCATGAACATGGCCATGGTGTTCGTCGACCGACCACCGGCGTTCCTCGATGCCGACACGGTCGTGGTCGACAACGAGGCCGGCACGCGGAGAGGCATCGCCCATCTCATCTGCCACGGTCATCGCCGGATCTCCTACCTCGGCGCTCTGCACACGATCGTCACGGCGGAGCAGCGCGTCGCCGGCTATCGGGCCGCACTTGCCGCAGCGCGCATCGAAGCGGACGAGTCTCTGATCAGACTCGACATTCAGGACAGTGAACATGCGCAGGCGGTCGCGCTGGAGCTGCTGCAAACCACCGACCCGCCGACAGCGTTCTTCGCTGCACAGAACATGATCACGATCGGCGTCGTGCATGCACTGAGGGAGCTCGATCTGCATCGACGAATCGCTGTTGTCGGTTTCGACGACGTGCCGCTGTTCGATCTGCTGGAACCTGCCGTCACCGTGTTGGCCCAGGACGCCTGGGCGATCGGACGTCAGGCAGCGACAGCGCTGTTCGACAGGCTCGACGGTTCCACGGCGCCCACCCGTACCCATGTCATTCCGGTGTCGTTGATCGAACGCGGGTCAGGTGAGATCCTCGGGCCGTATTCGAACTGATGCGGTCGTCACCGCGGCGCTTCGGCGTGGACGATCGAACCGACGGGGGACGACTGGAACGCATCGACGAAGGAACGGACTGACCGTCTTGCCCCACTGATCTCGATGCGGCCTGAGCGGTGCGCCTCCTCCAGAGGGACGTGCCCGAGGTACGTGCGGTACAGCGTCGAACGGTCAGTGCGCACGGTGACGTCGACTTCGAATCGCGGATCGGCGAGACACAGCGACGCGGCGTCGTCGACAACGATCCAGTAACGCTTCGGATGGTCGGTGAAGTTGACGAAGATCGTGAACCGAGGTCCGGGCAACTTGCTCGCATCGAGACGGCGGTGCAACCACCACAGCAGCAAGTCGGGGTCGAGCTCCTCGGGCTGCGGTTCGCCGAACGTCCATCGCGCGCCCCACGTCGCCAAGCCGAACACGACCGGTTCGAGATCGCGGCCCGACGACGTGAGTTTGTAGCCGCCGTCATCTTCCTGTTCGATCACGTTCGCCCGTTTCAGTTGCTGCAGCCGCCGGCTGAGCAACGCACGGGAAAGCCCGGGGTTGCCGCTGATGAGCTCGTTGAACCGAGATGTGCCCGTCAACAAATCGCGAATGATGTGGATGGTCCAACGGTCACCCAGCAGCTCCGCGGAGCGGGAGATCGGGCAGTACTGGCCGTATGTCTTCATGTGGTCCAACCTTGGCACAGTTCAGTATTGGAACTGGACTGCGACCCGTTCGAGGTCTTGTCTGAACCACATGCGAATCCCGATGAATGACATCCCGACCAAGATCGACGTGCCAGGCGCCGTCGCACGACAAGCGCTCAACTTCGGCGATGCCTCCGACTACGGATCTCTGTCTGCCGAGTACTTCTCGCTCGGTGCCGGCACGGACATCGCTCCGCTCTTGAAGGGTCTCGACGACGATGCCTGCCAGGCACCCCATTGGGGATTCGTGGTGTCCGGCGAAGTTGTGGTCACCTATACCGACGCGACTGAGGAAACCTGCAGTGGCGAAGATCTGTTCTACTGGCCGCCCGGCCACAGCGTGCGTGTCGTCAGCGATGCCGAGGTGATTCTTTTCAGCCCACAGGTCGAGCATGCCGAGGTCTTGAACCACATGATCGCGGCGATGGCCGGATGATCAAGAGACCGACCGGAATGCATGAACGACCGAGGAGGTCCGATGGAAGGCAATGATCAACTGGCAATCATCATCCCGATGTTGAAGGAACTGGGTGGCCGCATCCAGCCCGGGCAACTCGATGGCGCGACGCCGTGCGAGTCGTTCACGGTCACAGACGTCCTGGGCCACATGACAGGTGTCGCTTCCACGTTCGCGCCAGCGTTCCGAGGAGAGTCGTCGCCCGGCGACAGCCCGCCCGCAAATACGGGCGACAAGGATCTGATGACGAGGTTCCAGCTGGCAATGGACGGCCTGCTCGACGCCGTCCAAAGCCTGGGCGCGTTGGAACGCACGATCGAGACCCCGTTCGGACCGATGCCCGGAGCGACGTTCGCCCGCTTGGTGGCGTTGGACGGGCTGATCCACGGCTGGGACCTGGCTACGTCGACACAGCAGGAATGGGATCCTCCGGCGAGCCTCGTCACGGAGGTCGACGCCTTCGCCCGGCAGGCACTCGTACCGGAGGCGCGTGGCGACAGGTTTGCGCCCGAGAAGCAGGCACCGACCGACGCCACGCCCATGCTCCGGCTCGTCGCCTTCAGCGGTCGAAGCGTCTGACCTCGTCCGGCTCAACGCGATCGATCGATGCCGGGGGTCTTGAGATACAGGCGGAAGCCCTCCGCCTCCGGTTGGAACCCGAGCGCCGCATACAGGGCGTGAGCGCCGTCGGTGGCATGGCGCTTGTGGGCCAACAACTGAACCTTGTCGGCGCCGGCGTTGGCCGCGTCGGACAACGCCGTGCGCAGCATTGCTGTTGCGACACCCAAGCGTCGCTTGTCTGGGACCACCGCGACTCCCTCGATGAAGGCCGTCGGCGCGCACGCGTAGGTGAGGTTGGGCATCAACATCATCGATGTCGTGCCGATGGGCGAGCCGTCCAGCTCGGCGAGGTAGACCGAGAGCCCGATGGTGCTCATCATCGTTGCCCACGTCGTCATCTCGACACTGGTGGGCGGCCCCTCCGCACGGTTGCCCTGTCGCGTATGGATCGAGAGCAGTGCGACGAGGTCGTCCGCGCTGCAACGCCGGATGTCGACGACCGCGATCCTGTCGGGCTTTCCGTCGCTCACGCCAGCACAATATGGGGACAGCACCGAGGGTGTCACGGGTAACGTTTCGCGCATGAACCTCGCCGAAGAACTGGCCCTCGTGGCCATCGATCCTTCTTCCGGCCGTCACGCTCTTGGCCTGCGAAGTGAGCTGAACGCATGCCTCGCCGGTCTCCTCGTGGCCGAGCTGTTGCTCGACGGCGTGGTCGAGATCGGCGACAAACCGGACCGAATCGTGGTGACCGGCAAAGCCGAACCGAAGACGAAGATCCTGGCCGCGGCGACCGCGGTGGTCATCGAACGGGGACCGAAGATCAAGGCCATCCTGTCGCACATGGACCGAGGCCTCGACCACCGGTTGGGCATGGGCACATGGGATGCGATCGTGTCGGGCTTGGTCGACGCGGGCGTGCTGGCCGCAAAACACGGGATCCGGTCACGCACCGACGTGCTCCAGCCCTTCGTACGCGACGCCACCGTTGCAGCGCTGCGTGTCGCCGCCTCCAGTGACTCCGCTCTCGATCCTCGTGTCGCTGCACTGCTGTCGATGTCGGGGCCTGCACACCTGTTGGAGGTCGTGGCTCCCGACCGTTCGACGCGTCGTCACGCGCGAGATCGCATCGACAGTGCGCTCGACGCAACGCCCCTCGAGCATGTCGGCAAGATCGTCCGCAGGCTGATCTCCGACGCGGCCTCCGCGGCTGCCGGCGGAGTCGCTGCATCGGTCGCCGCTACGAACTGACCCGGTTACGAGTCACTGCGAGTATCACGGCACGCCCGCCATTGCTCTTGAAACCATCGACGACGAGATGAGCCGAACCGAGTGGTACCGCAGTTGGGCGGTGCAACTTGGCTCACCGAGAAGGAGGCCTGCCCCGGCGTCATCGCAGGTCCCACCCTCGCCGGAAAAGCGGCGGCGCGAACGAACGGTTCGGTCACGGCCACGCAAGCTCCCTCATCGTTGACGGCCGCGTTTCGGATCGAACCAGCGGGACGAAAGAGCGGACGCCTCTACACGTTCGAGGTGTGGGGTGAGGCCGATAACGCAGCCACCGCCCGGTGCACGCCAAATCCCAAATCGCCAAGGTCACGCTGCAGACATAGGTACCGCTCGGAGGGTGCATGTAACGTGACCTACTCCGTGCCCTAGTTCCATGCCCCAAAATTGTGGAGGATTGCAATGACATCTCGACGTCGGTTGCGAATGCGCATCGAAGTCGTCCTCGCCATCGTGTTCGCGCTGCTTGCGATCTCGACCATGATCAACCCGCAGTGGATCGAGCGGTTCATCGACATTGCTCCGGATCGCGGAAGCGGTGATGCCGAATGGGGGATCACGGTGGCATTCGGTGTGGCCAGCATCCTGGCATCGTTGCTCGCCGGCCGCGAGTGGTGGCATCTCGAAGCCCAGTCCACCCACTGACGCAACGGCGCAGCCGCGCCTCAGGCCATCGCGACAGTGGGTCGGCGGCCACCGTCGACAGCGGTACGCCAGTGGCGTGACCTCAGCGTCAGTAGGCCGAAGCCGACGAGCAGCAGGATCGCCCCGACGCCGAAGGCGAGGTGCAAGTTGGTTGCGTCGCCGATCGCCCCGATGAACAGCAGGCCGAGGCCGTAGGAGATCCCCATGGCCGCTTGCATGATCGACATCACGCGACCACGGCTGACGGCTGGTGCGTCTCGCTGGATGATGGCCGACGAGGCGATGAAGAAGCCTGCGCCGGCACCGCCGAGCAGTGCCGATGCCGCCACCACCCAAATGGCGTTGGGCGCCACTGCGTACATCCCGAGCGCGAGTGCCAACACCACGATGAGACGGCCGATCAGGAGCGACCGGGGATGCCGGTGAGCGAGCACTGACACGATGACGCCACCGATGATCGCGCCGGCGCCCTGGGCCGAAGCCACCGTTCCGGCCATGCCCGTGCCGCCGCCGTATTCCGCGCGGAGATAGATGGGAATGAGGCCGATGAATGGAACGATCGTGAGGTTGTACAGGACCAGCAGGGCGACGCCGTGGAAACAGCCCGTCGTGGAGCGAAGCGTGCGCCAGCCGACGACGAGACGATCGAAGATCGTGCCGTCGGTGCGGGTCGGTCGGAACGAACGGCGAACCAATGAGACCGCTACCGCCAACACTACGAACGACGCTGCGTTGAAGCCGATCGTCCATGCCGGCCCGGCTACCAGGACCAGCGCAGTGCCGAGGAGCGGGCCGATGATGCGGCCGCTGTTCCACGAGTAGACACCCAACGAGACCATTGCCATGAGCTCTTCGGGTGGGACGAGGTCGGGGAGCATCGCCGCGTACGACGGAGCGCCGGTGGCCCCCGCAGCGCTGGCCAGAAGGATCAGGACGATGAGCACGGCCGGCGTGCGAACGCCCATGCCGAGGGTGACAGCAAGCGCCGTGGTGACCAGCGCCTGCACCATCAGCGCCGTGGCGAAGACCTTGCGCCGGTCGAAGCGATCGGCCAGCAGCCCGCCGACAGGAGAGGCGATGCTCTGCGGTGCGAACGTGGCCAGGGCCACCAATCCCGTCTGGATGGCAGAGCCGGTGTTGGCTGCGACGAGGCTGCCGACAACGATCAGTTGGACCCACGTTCCGATGTCGCTGACGACCGCCGCACCCCACAAAAGCCGCACCGCCCGGTGGCGTAGGGGCAGGAATGGGTGGTTGGTCACAACAAGACTCCAGGGTAACGAGCGGCCTTCTCCCGCGAACGTCGGTTCGATAGGACATTCGGCACATTTGTGCGCCGGCTGAAGGGATCGGGCAGCATGTGTGACGTGGGCCACTGGTTGATGAAGTCCGAACCCGAAGAGCTGTCGATCGACGACCTCTCTCGCGCCAAGCGGAAGCGATTCCCGTGGGACGGCGTTCGCAACTACCGCGCTCGAAACTGGATGTTGCAGATGCGGCCCGGCGAGCAGTTCTTCTTCGCTCACAGCAGCTGCAAGGTCCCCGGCATCGCCGGGATCGCCGAGATCGTCGGCGAGGCGTACCCGGATCCGACCCAGTTCGACCCGGACAGTCACTACTACGACGCGAAGTCGCCCCGGACCAAGCCGCGATGGGTCTGCCGCGACGTGCGATTCGTCGAGCGCTTCGAAGAACTGCTCCCACTGACGACCCTTCGCCAGTACACCGAACAGCTGGGATCTTTTCACCTGCTTCAGCGAGCCAACCGCCTCAGCGTGATGCCTGTCAGCGACGCCCAGTGGGAGTTCATCGTCGCCCTCGCACGCGCGAGCTAGGAATGCGCTGACGCGTGCTGATCCCACAGTCGAATGCCGCCGAGCAGGCCGGCATCGTTGTCGATGATCGTGACCTTCGGCCCGAGGTCGCCCTGCATCCGCTTGGCGTTGCCCCCACCGATGTAGAGGCGGTCGAAGATGAACACCGCATCGAGCATGGCGATCGCCTTGTGAACGCGCTCGTTCCAAATCGTCTTGCCAACGCGTCTGAACGCCACATCGCCGAGCTGCTCGTCGTACGTCTCGCCGTTGCGGAACCGATGTTGCGACAGCTCCATGTGGGGCGCCAACTGACCATCTTGCAGCACGGCGGTGCCGAAGCCGGTGCCGAGGGTGATGACCAGTTCGAGCCCCTTCCCCTCCGCGACGTTGAGGCCCTGCATGTCGGCGTCGTTGACGACCCGGGTTGGTTTTCCCAGCGCTGTCGTGAGGGCGGTAGCGAGGTTGAACGCTGTCCAAGCCTTGAGGGATTCCGGATCGACCTTGGAATCAGGACCCTTCGAGAGGACGAGGTGCGGGGCCGTGAACACCACACCGCCGCGCACCATCCCGGGGAAGCCCACTGACACCCGGTCGTACTTCCCGAGGGGCTTGATCAGCTCCTGCAGCTCCTCGACCAGGCGCGGCGGCGGCAGCGGATAGGGGGTGGGGACCCGCACCCGATCGGTGAGCATCTCTCCGTTGGCGTCGAGCGCCGACGCCTTGAGACCGGTCCCACCGATGTCGATCGCCAGGGTGATGGGTCCTGCCCGTCGTGCAATGGCCATCGCCGGATATTACTGCCAAACAAGTTTTTGCGACTGAGTCGCAAACCAATCTATTCTCGGCACAGCGCCGAACAGGACGTGACGAAAGGGGGTCGCAGGATGCACATTCCCGACGGGTACCTGAGTCCGGCAACCTGCGCCACCTTCTATGCGGCCTCCGTGCCGGCGTGGTTGACTGCCGGCCGGCGGGTCAGAAACGTCGTCCGCAACCGCTACGTACCGTTGGTCGCGTTAGGCGCTGCGTACTCGTTCCTGGTGATGATGTTCAACGTGCCGATTCCTGACGGCACCACTGCACACGCCGTCGGCGCAGTGCTGATCGCTGTGTTGCTGGGGCCGTGGGCGGCCGTCATCGCAGTCAGCATCGCCTTGCTCATCCAGACTCTCTTCTTCGGTGACGGTGGTGTCCTTGCGTACGGAGCCAACTGCTTCAACATGGCCGTGGTCATGCCAATGGTCGGCTACGCGGTCTACCGGCTCATTGCCAGGCGCGTGTCGCTGACATCGCCCCGACGCCCCTTGGCTGCGGGCCTCGGTGGCTTCGTCGGGCTGAACGTCGCCGCGCTCTGCACCGCGATCGAGTTCGGTCTGCAACCAACGTTGTTCAAGGCT
>JANPGV010000077.1:0-1926 GCA_031424145.1 Ilumatobacteraceae bacterium | reverse complement strand
CACCGCGTGGCTTGAGATTGCTCACGCGCGTGCCACGGATCACCCCGGCGTTGGCCGGCGCGATCGTCGAACACTTCAGCGACCTGGCCGGCCTGCGCACGGCGACCGCCGCCGAGATCGCCGAGGTCCCCGGCATCGACGCATCGTTGGCGACCGCAGTCAAAGACACGCTCGATCGCATCACCGAGACCAGCATCCTCGACCAGTTTGCGTGATGCAATCACGATTCAAGCAGCGAAAAATCTTGCTGCCTTTCCACTGCCCTCGACCGTCACTGCGCCATCGGCGACGAGCTTGATCAGGTGTGACAACACGCTTCGTGCCGCGGGTTTGTGCAGCTCCTGGCGAACGTCGGCGTACAGCACTTTCACCAGCGCCTCGATCTCGGACTGACCGGTGCGGACCGCCGACAGGATCTGCGCCTCCCGCTGCATTCGATGCTCGAGGAAGGCGCCGAGGAAAGGCTTCGGCGACGTCACCGGCGCGCCGTGAGTCGGCCACAACGACGCGTCGTCGCGGGCCATCACCTTGCGCAGCGAATCGATGTAGGCGCGCATGTCGCCGTCGGGCGGTGAGACCACCGTCGTGCTCCAACCCATGACGTGATCTCCGGTGAACAGCGCGTGCTCCTCGTCGAGCGAGTAGCACATGTGGTTGGAGGTGTGGCCGGGCGTGTGCACACCACGCAGAGTCCATCCGGCACCCATCGCCGCGATCTCGCCGTCGCCGAGGCGGAGGTCCGGATCGAACTCGAGGTCGGTCGTCTCTTCCAGCGTCACACCATCATCGAGCTCTTCTTCGTCGGGGTCGACGTCGACGGTGCCGTGCGGACCGAAGGCAACCGTCGGTGCACCGCTGTCGTCGCGCAGCCACGCCGACAATGGTGAGTGATCGGAGTGGCAGTGGGTGACGAGGATCGCCCGCACGCGGTCGCCGTCCAGCGCGGCAGCGAGTGAATCGCGATGAGCGTCGATCACCGGACCGGGATCGATGACGGCGACGTCGCCGTGACCGACGATGTACGTCCCCGTTCCGTGATACGTGTACTTCGAAGGGTTGTTGGCGATCACCCGTCGCACCAGCGGCGACACCTGCACCGAAACGCCATAGCGCGGTTCGTCGAGCGTCACGAACGGGATTGCGTCCATCGGCTCACCCTATGGCGCGATCGCCCGCACCTCTCCCACGTGACCGCCGTGGCCGAGTATCCACTGGGTGACCAACGGTTCGACCGTGGACACGTCGATGCCCAGGGAGCGCAGCGCGGCGACCATCACCGCGGGCCGAGCCCGGTTGGCACCGTCCGCGATCTTCAGTGCAACGGCGCGGCCACCGGGCAGCGCTGCGGCGAAGACGCCATCCGCACCATCTTTGGCCATGAGGCCCGGCACGTGCCGCATCAGCTCGGTGACATCGCGACCGGTACCACCGACGATCTCCGGATGCCCGGTCATCGCCGCATACACCTGGTCTCCCGATGCTCCGGCGCCTCCGGTGGCGATGGACCGGAAGCCGCGCGCCAGACCGTGGAGGCTGATCACGTGGGCCGGCGAGCCGCACCCATCGACGCCGATGTGGCTGTGCTGCTCGCCAGCCAGTTCATCGATCGTGCCAGTGATCGCTTCTTGCAATGGATGGTCGGGCGTTAGGTACGAAGGATCCGTTGGCCAACCGTTGGCCGAGCTGGTGACCAGCATGCCGCCGTGCTTGCCACTGCAGTTCATCTGGATCGGTGTTGGCCCACCGCCCGAACGCAACACGGCCTCGGCCGCCTCGCGGTCGAGGGGGAGATCCGCTGTGTTGGCAAGCAATCCTTCGACGAGGCCGGCCGTTGCGAGGATCTTCCGCGCGATCTCGATGTGCGTGGGTGTGCCGTCGTGGCTCGCGCAGACGAGCGCCAACAGTTCCGGCGGAAGCGTCAAGCCG
>JANPGV010000076.1:0-4028 GCA_031424145.1 Ilumatobacteraceae bacterium | reverse complement strand
GGTCTCTAACAGCTCGCCTTCACCGATCACTGCCGCGAGCCCCGCAGGGGTCGTGGCGTGGGGCAGGCGCTCCAGCCAGCGCCAGCGGGCCGGTTCCGTCGTCACCACGATCACGCGCACGTCTGCGGGACCGCAGTTGGCGGCGAGTTGCAGCAGGATCGAGCGGATCACCGATCTCGCCCGATCGATGTCCCCGCGAATCGCCAGACGGCAGGTGGAACCGACGTCGGCTACCAGCGGCAGATCGGCGAGATTGACCATCGAGCTCAGGTTCCCAGTTGTCCTGGCGGAGCCAGTGTCGTCGAGTCGCGGTGTCCAGGCCACGTTCCCCAACCCGACAGAGACCATGAGCGCATCGGGATGTGTCGTTCGCCGCGACCACAGTTCGGCGGTCAAGCCCTCGATCGCGCGGCGCGCCGTGGTGGGTGTGGAATCGTTGGCGAGGTGGTGGGCGATGAATCCAGTGCGTTGCGATTCGACAGCTGCCTCGAAGGCGTCCGTCGCCTCCCGTCGAGCGTGGGCATCGCGTCGTCGCCGATTGAGAAGGTTGATCCTGTGGCCTCCCCACGTGCCGAACGCGACGAACGCGCCGATCACACCGAACACCAGGAACATCGGCTGGTGCAACAGCACAGCAACCAGCCCCGAGCCGGCCAGCGCCAGGAGTGCCGGAAGCAGGCCGCCGCTCGTCTGACCACTGCCCGAGGGCTGTTCTGGTTGGGTCAGCGGCTCGGGATCCCACGTTGCCGCCGAACGCGGGCAACGCACGAGCACGGAACCGGCGGCCGTCACGGTGATGTTTGCCGCATTCCCGCCCTGACCAGGTGCTGTGAGATTCCCTGGTCGCATCTCGAGCACGCTGTGACCGACCTCGAAGCGCGCCGCCGCCACGATGAGGACGGAATCGGTAAGGGGCTCGCCGTCGACACGCACGGGTACTCGTCCCGTGAGCTGGTGAACCTCGGCGCCGGTCGAGGAGATCTCGATCAGCATGTGATGCGGTTCGAGGGCAGCGTCGTCGCATCGTACGGAAACGCCCTGCGCCCTGCCGACGATGTGCGTTCCCGGTCCCAAGAGCGCCATTCCGCCGGCGTCGGGTCCGGCTGCCCATGTGAGTGTCCAGACCTCTGTCATCACTCAAACGAGGCACGGCGACGGGCAGAAGGCGGAAGCAACTGCACCGATTTGTAAGAAGATCGGTCGAATCCGGGCAGCTGTGAGAGTCGCGGTGAACAAGGCGATGAGGTCGCAAGCGCATGTTGCGGCCATGAAATCCCTCCCCAACAACAGATATCTCCTGACCAGGCTGCAGCGCGAGTGGAACCTTCTCAGCCTGCGCCGATCTGCGGTGGCCCGCGCCAGCGCCTGGAAGCTCGTTCCACGGTCACTCAACTCGCTCGACGAACTACTCGAGCTCACGGGTCTCGGGACAGGCCCGGTCCATCCGGCGAGCGACGACAACCTGCGACGACTGGTCACGCTGGCGCGCCACGACGACCTCGCCGCGAGGGTCGTGCTGCAACGCATGCTCCCCGGCCTGAGCGCGTGCGCGAAGCGCCACTCGAACGGGTTCGACACCCAACTCGACGCACTCGACGAGTTGCTCACGGAGGCGTGGACGGTGATCCGCTCGTTCTCGATCGAGCGTCGCGATCGGTACGTGATCAAGAACCTGCTGCGCGATTGCGAATATCGGGCCTTCCTCAGGGCCAAGCGAAGGCTGCTGGTGCACGAGCTCACTGATCCGGCCAGGCTCGATCGGGCGGTAGAGGAGGACGGCTCGACCGACGAACCATTGAAGGTCGTCGTCGAGCTGCTTGACCGAGCCAAAGCGGCTGGGATGAGCGACGACGACGTCCGCATGGTGGTGACCCTGCTGAACACATCCACCGTGAAACAGGCGGCGATTGCCTTATGCGTGACTGATCGGACCATTCGCAATCGGCGTCAATCGGTCGTTCGCCAACTGCAGGCGTTGGCGAATGTGGCATAGATCGGTCGCCCTGGCGTCAGCCGCTTTCGCTGACCAGCCACTCGAGGTGCTCGATCAGAGGGGGAACCGAGCGCTCGATGACATCGAACATCTCGGCGTACGCGCCCGGCGGCCGTCCCGATGGATCAGCCAGATCTTCGTCCCCTGGCATGGCGAACGGGTCCCATCTACGCAGCAGTTGAACCTGCACAGGTTCGACGGTGGCGTAGAAACCTCGTCGCGCTTCCTCCCCACCGCGAAGCCGCTCGAGGTCCGTCGCGGTGTCACGGTCCATGGCGATGATGAGGTCAGAGCGGGCGAAATCGTCGGGATGGATCTGCCGCCCGACATGAGCGACGTGATAGCCGCGCAGTCCTCCCTCGTGGGAGGCCAGCGGGTGCGGCAGTGCACCGATGTGCGCGCTTCCGGTCGATGCGGAATCGAATGAAACATGTTCCGTTCCACGGGCGCGGGCGACGTGTGTGGCTACGGCGTGAGCAGATGGCGACCGGCAGTGGTTCGCCACGCCGACGAACAGCACGCGGATGGGTTGCGGCATACTCCGCCGATTCAATCGGTGGGATTGAAGCGGCGCAACCGCAGGCTGTTGCTGACTACGAAGAGACTCGTCGAGGCCATCGCCGCGCTGGCGACGATCGGCGACAGCAGCCACGACATCGCCAGAGGGATGGCGGCCACGTTGTAGGCGAACGCCCAGACGAGATTGCCCTTGATAATCGTCAACGTGCGCCGGCTCAGGCGGATGGCATCTGCGGCGGCGCGAAGGTCGGGACGCATCAATGTGAGGTCACTGGCTTCGATCGCGACGTCCGTTCCGCTTCCCATGGCGATGCCAAGATCGGCTTGGGCGAGGGCTGCTGCGTCGTTCACGCCGTCGCCGATCATCGCCACGACAGAGCTTACGGGCGATCGGTGTAGCTGGGTCGGCGCTTCTCCAAGAAGGCGGCGATGCCCTCCTGCGCGTCGTGCGTGGTCGCTAAACGCGACATCATCTCGACCGCATAGGCGTACGCGTCCGTCTGGCCGAGCTCCGTCTGGGCGTAGTAGCCGCGCTTGCCGGAGGCCTTCGAGGCGATACTGCCGCGGGTCGCACGCGCAAGGAGGTCTTGTACAGCGCTATCGAGTTGATCGTCGGGCACCGCGTAGTTGATGAGCCCCCATGTTGCAGCCGTCGCTGCGTCGATCGCATCACCCGTGAGGGCCATCTCGAGTGCCCGCTTGCGGCCGACGTTTCGGGCAACGGCAACGAGCGGGGTGTGGCAGAACAACCCGCCTTTACCACCGGGTATGGCGAACGAGGCGCTCTCGGCCGCGACGGCGAGGTCGCACGTCGCGACAAGCTGACATCCCGCGGCGGTGGCCAACGCGTGAACGCTGGCGACGACCGGTTGTGGGACCGCCTGGATCGTGTTCATCATCTCCGTGCAGACATCGAACAGATGGGTGATGTCGTGGAGGTCGGCGCCGGCCATGTCGGCGAAGTTGTGTCCGGCTGAGAAGACGGGGCCATTGGCAGCGAGGATCACGCCGATCGCGCTGCTCGATCCGACGGTGCGGAACGCATCCATCACCTCGAGCATCACATCGAGCGCCAGCGCATTGCGCTTCTCCGGTCGATTGAGCGTGATGGTGGCAAACGGCTCGCCGTACTCGACGATCACATGTTGATAACTCACCTCGCCAAGTGTGCCACGACTCACGTGGCGGGGTAACACCGAAGTTCAGAACATGTGCTGGCACGCGCTGTCTGATTCCCGCTAGTGCGGCAGTTGACGAATCGTCACCATGAGGCGGTGACCACCACGACATTCGTCCTCACCGGAATCGATCCGTCACATGCCGACCACCTTCGAAACCTGGGTGGGATCAGGTACGTGGCCGACGAGAGTCCCGGTATCCCTGTCGTCAATGCCTTCGCGACGCGGAAGTCGGCGAAGAGCTGCTCCTCGTTTCGTATGATCCGTTCACGGCTTCATCGCCGTACCGTTGCGCCAGCCCGATCTTCATCCACAGCAAGTCATGCACACCGCACGGC
>JANPGV010000075.1:0-3855 GCA_031424145.1 Ilumatobacteraceae bacterium | reverse complement strand
GGGCGCTTCCCTCGCCCGCTGGGATCTGGCCGACACGGCGACACAGTGGTGCCCGGTTCCGTCCGAGCGCCTTTCCCAGTTGTCGCGACGCAACTAGTCGCCGAACACGTCGTGGCTGAGCTGCACGAAGAACGTGTGGTCGTGACCTCTGTTGGAATCCTCTGAGTTGTACTTGGCAGACGTGGGCGAGCCATCGGGTAGATGATCTTCGGAGTAGATCGCGCCGACTGGACACACGTCGGGTTGATAGCACGCCGTACACGAGGTGCACTCGTCGAGGTTCACATAGAGAATGGTGTCGCCGAAGATGGCGATCGAGTCCGGGTTGGGCGCATGCGTGTTCTCGATGACCCCGCTGCCGTGCTCTATCTCGGAGAAGAGGATGTTCTTCTGCGGATCGAACTCGTATATGCACTGGACGGGGCACACATCGACGCATGCCTTGTCCTTCGTGCCGATGCACGACTCAGTGATGATTGCGAGACCGGCCATGGTGGTTTTGTTCCCTTCTCGGACGTCGCTGAAACGCGGTCCTATTGCTGGTAGCCCTCGACGACGCGTTCAGGACGCACTGCTGCGTCATCCGGGTTCTGGCCCGTTTCGCGACGCGCCCGCCGTTGGCGCAACAGGTCCCAACACTGATCGAGTGCCACCTCGATCTCGCGAAGGTGGGCGACCTGTTTCTCCGTTGGAGGCGAGCCTATGTGTGCTCGCTCCAGCGCATGCTCCTCATCGACGAGCTTGCCGATCCGCTGCACTAGCTCGATCTCGTCCATGTGGCAGTTCCTTTCGCGGGAGTTCGGGCCCTTTCTACACCACCGCGTTGAACGCTCAACGCCTTCGCTTGACCACAGAGCATGTTCGGTCTTAAATGCAACCAACGACGCCACCAGCGCCGCACAAGCGAGTGAGTGCCTCGATTTCCGCGTCCCGGCCATGCCGTTTCCGCTGACTCCGCGGCACTGACGTGCGAATCGGAGGGCCATGACGAACATCATGCACACCCAGCCGCTGCGTTCCGAGTCGCAACGGCGCGACCGGAGCGACCTCGACGAACTCAACAGACGAGCGAGTCGATATCGCACAGAGTGCGGATGCGCGATGGGCGGGGCGTTCCTCGTCGCAGCCCTCGCCGCATGGGTGTGGCACGTGATCGCTGACGGCCGCTTCGACCCAGGCCAACTCGTGCGCCAAGTGCTCGTTGGCGCTGTGTTCGTCATCGCCTGCAGCTTCGCCGGCAAGGTCATCGGTGTCGGTATCGGTCGCTTGAGGTACATCGTCATTCGCCGTCGGATCCGACGGCTGCGCGAAACGGAGGCGTCGCCACGTCCACATGTACCCGTTGGGTGACGACGAAGGTCCTCACCTGCAAGAACTGGGCATCAAAGCTCGACTACGAGTGCGTGACTTGGGCCGACGAGGGGGAGTCCAAGTGCAATCAATGGAAGGACGAGGGCTACGAGAAGTGTGCAGAGTGGGGCAAGGACTGCCACTGGTACACGTTCTGGAACTGCGTCGTCGAATGGTTCTGCAAAGGCTGGTACTGGGTCGCCAACTGGGTGTGCAAGGGCTGGTACTGGGTTGCCAAATGGGTCTGCAAAGCCTTCGCGTGGGTGGCGAAGTCCATCTGCATCGTCTTCGCGTGGATCCTCCAATTGGTGTGCGTGGCGTGGGACTGGTTCCGGTGTCTCGTGCGTTCGATCATCGATGGGATCAAGTCGCTGTTCGGCGGCAACCGATCGACGAAGAAGAAGATCGAGCACGTCTTCGTCCTCGCCCTCGAGAACCGCTCGTTCGACCACGTGTTCGGCAAGAGCGGAATCGTGGGCGTCGACATCACCGGCGCTCCGACGACATTCAACGATGGCTTCAACCTCGCCTCGAACCAGATGCCCAACGGAGGCGCCACGGTGGTTCCTTCCGCGCCGTCGGACCTCCATCTGTTGGGCGTCGACAAGGACCCCGGCCACGAGTGGGAAAACGTGATCACCCAACTCGGCGGGCCGACTGCCGCCTGGCCGACCGCCACCGGCGCGTACCCGCCGATCGACAACTCGGGCTTCATCCAAAGCTATGCCGATTCGGGATCACCGACGCCCGAACGGATCATGACCTGTTTCAGCCCGGAGCAAGTCCCGGTGATGAACGCGTTGGCGCGCGAGTTCGTCGTGTGTGACCAGTGGTTCTCGTCGCTGCCGGGACCGACATGGCCGAATCGGTTCTTCTTGATGGCGGCAACCTCGGGCGGGTTGGACGGCAGCCCGAGCAAGCTCGACGTCGTGACGTCCACGACCATCGAGGGCTACCGCTTCGAGAACGGCAACGTCTTCGATCTGCTCGACCAGCACTGCATCCCGTGGCGAATCTACGAAGGCGACGAGTTCCCAGTGAGCTTCGCGTTGAGCGGCATGAACCTCAACGCGCTGCAGGGACGCTTCTCTGACTTCGACGAGTTCGCGGACGACGTGCAGAAGCTCTCGTTCGCACCGAAGTTCGTCTTCATCGAACCCAAGTACGGAAAGGACGAGTTCGATGCGACGGGGCCGGGCGACTTCACCTGCGGGAACTCCATGCATCCGCTCGACGACGTCACCCGCGGCGAGCAGTTGATCAAGGACGTGTACGAGGCGATTCGCAAGTCACCGCACTGGGAGACCAGCGTCCTGATCGTGACCTTCGACGAGCACGGCGGGTTCTACGACCACGTCGCGCCGCCGGCCGCGGTGCCGCCTGGCGATGTCGAGACTGCGAGCTACGTCCAACACGACTTCTCGTTCGATCAACTCGGTGTACGGGTGCCCGCGCTGGTGATCTCACCGCACATTCCCAAAGGAGTGATCGACCACACCGTCTACGACCACACGTCGGCCCTCAGCACGGTGGAGTCGCTGGGTAACATGACGCCGCTGACCGATCGCGATGGGGCGGCCAACGACCTGCTGCATCTGTTCACGCTCGACAGTCCACGTACTGATGCACCGCTGACCCTTCCACCTGTGGCCAGGAATCCGTCGCCGTTGTCGTGTGACGATGGGATCCTGTCCTCGGTGGACGGCTTGTTGGAGCTGCGGGCGCAACTGCGTATGACGCGGGAACGCGAGCCGCGCGGCGACGGTCGCCCCGAAGCCTTTACCACCACATCCACCGCCACTGGGTTCATGCAGGTCGCGTTGCTGAAGGTGCTGCAAACAGCAATGTATCCGGAGCGAGAGCGCTGGATCGCGGACTACCTCGCGGTCACGACACCTACTGACGCGGCAATCTTCATGACCGAGGCGAAGTTGAAGGTGAATTACGGAATCGACGTCAAGCGCTTCCCCGACAAGCCCCCGCCGCGGCCAAAGCCGCCCCGCAAAACCCGCGAGCCGCAATAGCCCTTGTCTACGCTGACCGGGTGACAGCACTGACACTCTCCACCGCCAACGCGATCATTGAGGGAGCACTCGCGGCATCCGCCAAGGCCGGCTACAAGCCGATGGCTGTCGTCGTGCTCGACGATTCGGGCAACCTCACCGCTGCACAACGTCAGGACGGGGCGAGCATGTTTCGCGTCGATGTCGCCACCGGCAAAACCTGGGCGGCGGTCGCAATGGGGGTGTCCAGTCGAGTGCTGTTCGAACGGGCCGCGTCCAATCCCAACTTCTTCGTTTCGCTGGCCTCGACGGCACACGGCCGCTTCCTGCCGCAGACCGGTGCGGTGCTGATCAAAGATGCGTCAGGTCAGATTGTCGGTGCCGTCGGCGCATCGGGCGGCACTGGTGACGAGGACGAGGAGATCTGCATCGCCGGTGTCAACGCCGTCGGTCTCGAGCCCGGCTGATCACGAGCCACGAAGGTCGTACCGAGTCAGCGAGA
>JANPGV010000074.1:0-2126 GCA_031424145.1 Ilumatobacteraceae bacterium | reverse complement strand
AGCAGCTCGAAGTTGTTGTGGCCGATGCGGCTCTGGGTCGCGAGGTTGGTGGCGTCGGCCTGGTTGAACTCGACCTGCAGAGCGTCGCAATCCTTCGCCAGTGCTAGGGCGTCGATCTTGGCCTGCAGCGACGGCGGGTAGTCGGCCCACTGCACGCCAACTTCGCGTTGAACGGCAGCATCGCCGTCGGACGAACACGCTGCGAACGGAATTGCAAGCAGCACGACCAAGGCGATCCCCGCTCCGGTCGAGAACAACATCTCCGGGCGCGCCCTGTTTCGCAACACCTGAGCCTTGCCCCACGTGGCCATGCGACACTGTAGGCCTCGTGTCGAGTGGTTTTGACCAGCTTGTGCCGCCGATTCCCGCACCCTCTCAGTGATATCACGGCGACGATGTGCGACCGAACGTGACTTTGCGGTCAAGCCCAGGTCAAGTACCTCAGGTGTTAGGCAAGGTTGCTCAAGCGGCCTTGCGCTTCTCGTTGGATTCCCGTTGTATACCCCTCTGCGGCAACCGGCCATTCGGGGGTCGCATTCAAAGTCATCTCAGGGCGGGCGCTTCGAGTGGCGAAGGAAAAGCATCATCGACGACGGACGGGACGAGATGACAGAGAGCAAGAAGACGGCGCGCGGTGCGACATGGGGCGGACGCCCGGTTCGGCCGCATCGATCACTGACCAAGCGGGGCGTTGCGGTTTTGGCGTTGGCGATTGGCGCGGTTGCACCGATCCTGTGCATCAGCTCACCGGCGTCAGCATCGGCCGTCTACGACCCCATTCTCGACGGATACTCGATGAAGGCGATGACCGAGAACATCGGCGCCACGGACTTCTGGGACGCGGGCTTCACCGGTGCCGGCGTTGACGTCGCGGTCATCGACACCGGGGTGGCACCCGTCGAGGGTCTGGCCACCCCTGACAAGATCATCAACGGTCCGGATCTGTCGCTCGAATCTCAGGCTCCGAACCTGGCCCACCTCGACACCAACGGTCACGGCACGTTCATCGCCGGCCTGATCGCCGGCAAGGACTCGACCCTGCAACAGCCGTACTCGGATGCCCCGGCCAATGAGTATCGAGGCATCGCTCCGGACGCTCGCATCGTCAGCCTCAAGGTCGGAACCGCCGATGGAGGCGTCGATGTCACGCAGGTGATCGCCGCGATCAACTGGGTCGTCGATCACCAGCACGACAACGGCATGAACATCCGCGTTCTCAACCTGTCGTACGGGACGAACTCCACGCAACCGTCGCTGGTGGATCCCCTCTCGTTCGCAGCTGAACGAGCATGGAGGGCAGGCATCGTCGTGGTCGCCGCTGCGGGCAACACCGGCTACCAGCGCGGTGTAAACGCTCCGGGGCTGGCCGACCCAGCGTACAACCCGTACATCTTGGCGGTGGGCGGGTATGACACGAAGGGCACGATCCGGGACAGGGACGACAAGGTGGGTAGCTATTCGGCCAGCTCGAACGTTCGAGGCGCCCGCAAACCCGACTTCGTCGCTGTCGGCACCAAGCTCCAGGGCCTGCGAGTCCCGAACTCGTTCATTGACGTTCTCCACTCCGAGGGCTTGCTGGGCACACGGTATTTCCGTGGCACCGGTACGTCCGAGGCGGCAGCCGTGACCTCGGGGACCGTCGCGTTGGTGCTCCAGAAGTACCCCCAGATGACACCCGACCAGGTCAAAGGCTTTCTCAAGGCGACTGCCCGCGGCCTCCACTCGCACCGGGACAGCGAAGTCGGAGTAGGAGCGCTCGACCTGACCAGGCTTGCCAACTCCACGCCCGGCACCGACGCGGTCCAGATGTTCGCCCCCGCCACAGGCACAGGGTCGGTCGAGCTGTCCCGTGGCCGAGATCACCTCACCAAAGACGAGGTTGTCCTCGAGGGTGAGATCGACATCTTCGGTCAGCCGTTCACATCGACCACAGCCGGCAGCAGCTGGTCAGGTGGTGTGTGGAACGGTTCGACCTGGTCCGGCTCGACATGGTCCGGTTCGACGTGGTCGACCGTGATGTGGTCAGGTTCGACGTGGTCGGGCTCGTCTTGGTCGGGCTCGTCTTGGTCGGGTTCGACGTGGTCGGGTTCGACGTGGTCGGGTTCGTCGTGGTCGGGTTCGTCGTG
>JANPGV010000073.1:0-6919 GCA_031424145.1 Ilumatobacteraceae bacterium | reverse complement strand
CAACCGCGGCTTCCACAGCGCGTTGAACTCCGAGCGGAGCGGCTGTTGCTGCGAGGACTTCGGCAACATCCGTCGAAAGGGCAGATCCGACCACACCCAACGAGGCCGAGGCGAAGCCGACGAGCACGACGGTGCCATCATCGTCGACCCACAGGGCGTCGGCGTTGAGATGGCGATGCACTGTGTGACTTCGCTGAAGGGCGTCCACGATCGCCCAGACCGAAACCAAGAGCTGGGGCGTGCGACGCGACGGGTCGAGCGCGCTCAACGACTGGCGCGTCTTCGCGTCGAACGCCATGATCATCGCATTCGGGGGGAACTCGGCGACCACCGCCAGGCGGGCAGTGGGAACCCCGTCCGAGTGAGCTTTCAACGCGCACAGGGCCTCGTGTTCGACGGCCGAGCGAAGGGACCGGAACGGTCGGTCCTGGCCGAAGTCGCGGAATCGCGCCGCTCGGTACGTCTGCAACGGGAGAAGGGATGCCCACAAATCGTGACTGATGACCTTCACGATCAGCTGCTCGCCGTCGTCGATGCACACTCTGAATCCTGCGAAGCCGTGGAACCCGCCGAATCGTTCCACCGATGAGACCTTGTACCCAAGACGCTCGAGGATCTCGCCCACCGCCACGGCTCGGGGAATGGTGTTGGGGGAGCCGAGGATCAGCTGGACGAGGGACGACGCGGCCGCCGCCATAGCGACGGCGGTAACGATCGTGGCCGGGTGGGCCAAGCTGACACCGAGCCGAGCCGCGACCCCCAGAACCAGAACGAGTGCGCCGATCCGTCGCCAACGATCGGCCCAATGACCTCGGTCGACCAACATCCAGGCGGCGATTACGCCGACGTCCAAGGTCGTCGGGAACGCGGCACCGATGCCGTATCCACTCAGGCCGGTCACGTCAAAGCCCGATCCCGGACCGCCGCCTCTCCGTGATGGCACGAGTGGCATTGTCGAGGTACCTACAAGCTTGGAGATCGCGATCAGACCAGCGACGCAGATGCCCGAGGCGAGGAGCATTCGCCCGACGCGGGCAAACCGCCGGAGAGCGATTTGGCTGGCGAGCCCGAGCACCGCGGCGAGGAGGAAGCCGAGCTGGCAGACGCTGACGATGCCTGACACGAGCCAGCGAGGAAGGGAACCGAGAAAGTCGCCGAAGGCGGTCGCGAAATCGCTGTTCTCGGAGCCCTGCAGCACGAGATACGTGCATCCAAGGACGGCCAGAGATGCAAGAAGCCGGATCGCGATGACCGGCGATCTCACATACGCCGGCTCAGGTGGCTCCGACACCACGAACTTTGGTCGTGCCGATGAGATATCAAGCATGCAGAAAGGATTCTCGAGAAGCGATGCCTGATCGTAATCTGGGCGTTAAGGCCTGGCGAGAGTGGAAGTCGAGTCGAACCTTCGAAGAGAGCGAAGTCCTAAGGGCCTTTGACCCATATTCCGGGTTGATCAACCCATAATGTGAGTGTAGGCTAGTGGTCATGGCTGAGCCCGCTGTTGCACTGCTGCCGATGTTCCGGTCGAGGCATCAGATGCAGATCCTCGCGGAAGTGTTCTGGGGTGCGGGTAGCTCGACGGGTGCTGAACTGGCGCGTCGCACGGGCATTCCCCAGCAGACGGTGGCTCGCGAGGTCGCTCGCCTGGAACAGGCCGGAGTGGTGGTGACCGAGCAGGTCGGCACCGCTAAGATCATCCACCCCGCCCCGGAGCTGCCCTATGGGCCGGTGCTGCGCCAATTGCTGGCCTACGCCGGCGGGGTGATCCCGATGTTGGCGCACGCGTTCGGCGACAACGCGGCAATCGACGAGGTGTTCATCTTCGGCTCGTGGGCGGCCCGCTACCGCGGCGAGCAGGGACCACCGCCCAACGATGTCGATGTGGCGGTGGTCTCCGATTCGCTCACCCGCTTCGATCTCGCCGAGGCGCGGCTCGATCTGGAGAACGAGTCGAAGCTGTCGATCAACCTGTTCGTGTTCGAGGCCGACAACGAACGACTGCCCGAGCTGCGAGCCGCCGGCGTTCCTGTGATCAAGCGAGTGCCGGCATGAGAGCCGGACGCCCAGCGAGCCTCGACGAACTCAGGCGTGATCGCATGCACCAGGTCCCTGGCAGCGCGAGCGATCGCACCAAGGCGGCACGGGCGAGATCGATGGCTGCGCGTACGCCTCCCATCAAGGCGCCGACCATCTCAGGCACTGCAGCGGCGTCTGCTCGGCTCATCTCGCAGCGGATGATGTTGGCCCGGCGCTGATACCTGCCGGGGCGTCGTAGGTCGATCGGGCCGGCGAGGATCTCCTGCCACGCCCGCACTGGACCGAGTGGACGTCCACGGACACCGGGCGAGTTCCGCCGCGCCGCGATCGCATCCTTGGGTACCACCCACACGGATCTACGGATCTGCGCTCGTCCGCTTTCCAGCGGCCGTCTTGCCGGTTGCCGCCGAGGGCCTGACCCGCCGATGACATCGTCGCAAAGCGTTCATCGACGAGTCGATCGGCCGTTGGTCACGTCGTGAGCCGGGCTCATCCCCGTTCGATGCGGATCGAGTCGAGCACGGCGGCGAATTCAGCGCGAGCCGCCGCCGATGGCCCCGCCAGCGCCCTTCCCCCCGTGGTCACCGACGGGAGCAGTCTCGTGTGGATTACGACCACCGTGCCGTCGATGTCGAGGACCCACAAGGTCTCGACCTCGCCCGGTTCGTAGAGCTCTGAGAGTCCGTCTTCGTACCCCTCCCAGCTTCGGAACCTGGGCGACTTCGTAAACCAGTTCGCCGGCCGTGTTCTCGGCCCGTAAACCGTTTTTTCGCAGTCCGAGATCTCGGCGGGGACGGTGCGTTGGAATGCTTTGCCGGCGTAGCCGTCGATGGAGATGTCCGACGGGGTGGTCACGTCGGCCCAGCCCCGCTGCTCGCTGAGCGCGGCGACAAGGCCGTCGAGGGTTACCAACTCCGGGTCTGCCGCGGGCCCCGCGTGGCAGGCGTCTGAGAACACGCCGTAGGGTCGGCTGAACAAGATCTGGCCGATGTCGAACTGCCCGATGCCCGGACCGCGTTGGGCGTGCCACCCGGCGCCGATGGTGAACAGGATCCGCGCCGTCGGTGTTCCGGTGACCTCATCGACGAAGTACGTCCCGGGCTCGAGCCCGCCGGGCGACGTGTTGGGCAGCGCTCGCGGAGGCGTCGTAGGGGGCACGGTCGTGGACGGTTCGTCGGCTGGCGTCACGTCGTCGGCATCACGGATCACCACAAAGGCGATCGCGACCACGGCTACGACCCCGGCCAGGATTCCGGCGACCACGACCCGCATCGGCCTCTTCTGCCGGGGCTCGGTTGGGTCCGTAGTCTTGACATCGATCATGGTCACCACCTCCTCGGTGAACTGAACGGGCGACGATGTGTCCGCGACGGGCATGTGGTCGAGAACCGTCTCGCGGGGAGTCGCTCGCCGCGCCGCGGCAGTATCCAGATCCAGCGCGACCATCGCGGCGTCGGCGATGAGTCTGACTTGTTCCTCAACGGTGAGCATCGATAACTCCTAGGTCGTTGCGAAGGCGATCAAGTCCGCGACTGACATGTGTGGACACCGTCGACGTGCTGATACCCATGACTTCAGCGATGTCTGCATGTCCCCATCCGCATCCGTGAGCGAGCCAGATCGCCGTGCGTTGGGTCTTTGGGAGCGCGATGAGCAACTCGACGAGGCGTGGCTCGACGTCGGGAATCGACACAGACTGGTCGCGGAACAGCCGCGGCGTCTTGTGTGTTCGGGCGTGTGATTGACCCACCCGAAACAGGTAGCCGACAGGGTTCGCCATCCCAGCGAGCCTGTCCCAATGCTCGTACGCGAACGCCAGTGCCTCACCAACGGCGTCATCGAGGTGATTGATACCAACTGCTCCGAGCAATGCACGGCGAAGCCGCGGTTCGACGCTCAGCACGAACACCTCGAACTCCGCATCGCTCACCACGCTGCACTCATCCTCACACCAACAGAGACCGCCGAGGTGCAAAGTCGCGCCACATACGATCCCCGAAAGTTGCTTGGCCGCCAAAGCCAGCATCGGCCGTTCAACCGATCCGGCGAACGGCCATCTGGCCAGGGCGGTGAAGTTCAGCCGATCTGGATGGAGGCCAGGACCGCGTCGAGGGCGGCTCGGTCCTGCGGCGAGGTGTCCGGGAAGGAATACGCGTCGATCACGAGGCGGGTACCGCCGACGTCGAGGATCCACAGCTGGTTGTGCATATTGGGGTAGGGGTGCCCCCAGTCGGGGGGCCCAGCAACATCCTGATTACCGTCTTTTTGCCAGAGGGCGAATTGGCCCTCCTTGCATTCGTTGGAGTCGGGGACGGTGAACTCAATCTGCTTTCCGACGTACCCGTCGACGGTGACGTCGACCGCAGCGGTGGGGGCCAAGCCGGGCAGGTTCGCGAACGCCGAGACGAGGTCATCAACGGTCGGACCGACCGGCGGGTCGACCAGCACCCATTGGCACCCCTCGGCGTAGATGTTGCCCACATCCCAGAACGCCACCCCGGACTCCTCCCGACCTGGGCGCTTGCTGTGAACGACCCACCAGCCTTGGGGCACCCCCCAGTCGTCGTCCGGCACGATGAACGTGACGGGAACGCCGTCGCGGCCGGCAAAGAAACCCGTCTCCGTCCTCGGTGCGATGGGGGTCGTTGCGAGGGTGCTCGGTGCGACGGTGGGCTGTACCGCGGGCGCCGGTTCCACGCCGTCCTCGGAGTTCATGCTGTTGATGGCGATTGCGGCGACGCCGATGACGGCAACGACGGCTGCGGCAGCCATCGCCAAGCGCCGGCGGCTTCTGACTTCGCTGGTGGGATGTGAGTCGACGGACACGTAGTTCTCCTTCACTCGAACGAGGTGCTGTTCGGATTCGAAACGAGCGGCGTCGACTTGGAGATGAGACCGGCCTCCGGTGTCATCCAGCGAGGCGCTCGCCATCCGTGCGTGCAGACGCTGTCGCAATGCCTCGGCCAGCGAGGGGTCTGGTGGAACTCTCATCTCGTCGTAGCGATCAGTCATGTCAGGTCCTCGGAGAAGTGGCTGCGAAGCTCGTGGCGCGCACGCGCAAGCAGCGAGTAGGTGGATGACACCGACGACCCCAACATCTGGGCGATCTCGGCAATCGGTATGTCGTCGATGTATGCCAGCATCAGCACCACCCGATGCTCTGCCGAGCAGACTGACAGATGATCGAGCACCTTGCCGGCCGACAGCTCCGTAGACTCGGTGTCGCGGGCGCCGGCCCAGACCAGCCGCAGCTTGCGTTGCAGCCTCTGTCGGCGTCGCCATGAGTCGAGATAGCGCGAGCGGGCAACCGAGAGCAGGAATCCGACCGTCGCCTTGTCGGTCTGTCCCTGGGCGAGCCGATCGACGACGGTCATCCAGCTGTCTTGCGTAAGATCCCACGCCTCCTCGCGGTCGCCGCCACACAACCGCAGCAGGTAGCCGTACACCACGGGCAAGGTCCGATCGTAGAAATCGTCGAACGCGACGCCATCGAACACCTTCGCTGGAAGGTTGGCGTCAGCGCTCATCACACCCCCCTCAACGAACGAGCACCCCCAAATTTACGAAAACTTCATGCCAAGACGCTGGGTCCCTAGTTTCGCCTCTAACTCCCGCTGCTCTTAGAACGGTGCTCCGTGATCATCGAGCTGAGGTTGTCGGCTATCGCGGCGTCGCGATCCTGTGTTGCATGCTGATAGATGAGCGCAGCGCGGGATGACGACTGGCCCATCCGCGACATCAATTCCTTGGTGCTCGCCCCGGTTGCGGCGGCGAGCGTGTTGCCGGTATGGCGGAGGTCGTGGAAGCGCAGCCCGGCGATGCCGACGCTCCTCGTTGCGCGCCGCCAAGCTGTGTGCAGGGTTGCCCGACGCAGAGGCCCTCCGCTGGCGGTGGTGAACAGCAAGCCGTCGGGGCTGCGCGGTACCGATGCGAGGTGATGCTCGAGGTCCGGGATGATCACTGACGGGATCACGATCGTGCGCGTGCCGGCATCGGTCTTCGGTGGTCCGAGTATGAGGGTGCCGTCGGACAGCTCTTGGTATTGCTCCTCGATCCTCACCGTGCGATGAAGCAGGTCGAGGTGGCGGTGCCGAAGCGCGCGTATCTCCCCGAGTCGCAGGCCGCAGAACGTTGCCAGCAGGACGGCAGCTCGAAACTCCGGCGCAATCGCGTCGGCGATCTCGAAGACCTCCTTGATCGTCGCGATCGGGCGCTCTGCGGGGCGTTCCGCGGAGGCTCCCTTCACCACACACGGATTGCGCATCACGATGCCGTCCTCAACAGCAGTAGCGAACACTGCATGGACCAGTCGGTAGCACTTGGCGATCGTCGATGCGCCCGGCGTGCCGGCTGAGAGCATGTCGGCGCGCCACGTGCGGATGCGGCTCGGCGTGATTTGACCCAGCTCGGTATCGCCAAGCATCGGGAGGATGTGCAGCCGCAGCTGGCCCTCGTACAACTCGCGAGTCCGCGGCCGCAGCGGTCGCTCGGCGAGCCATCGCGACGAGTATTCCTCGAACGTCACCTTGCCGGCGTCGGGGTCGATCCACGAGCCGCGGTCGATGTCGGCACGCACTGACGCGAGGTACGCGTCGGCCTCGCGCTTGGTGCGAAACGTCGTCGGCGCGTTGTGCCAGACGAGGTCGACGCAGTAGCGCGCCTGGAACCGACCCGACGGCAACTTGCGCACGCTTCCCCACGGGCTGCGACCCATGGGCACGATCACAATTCGTTGTGGTGTCAAGTGTCGGTACCCGCCCGACGTTTCGTGTTCGGTTGCTACCCGACATTCGGTGATGGGTTCACGCGGCGTTGATTCTTCGTGGTCGGCCGCCGGGGTTGGCGAGTGCGCCGTGTTCGCGGGTGCGGTCGTGCTTGA
>JANPGV010000072.1:0-3689 GCA_031424145.1 Ilumatobacteraceae bacterium | reverse complement strand
CCTCTTGATCGACGAGTGCGGAATGCGAGAGGGTGAGGCGTTCACGTTCATTCAACGAACAGCGATGAGCGAGCGATCGCGCATGCGTGAGGTTGCCGAGCGGGTGCTGGCCGGCACGCTGCGCCCGTGAAGCTGCTTCTCCTCGATGGCAACTCGCTGACCTACCGCGCGTTCTATGCCCTGCCGACCGACATGGCAACAGCATCGGGTCAGGTGACCAACGCGGTTTTCGGCTTCACGTCGATGTTTGCCTACCTCCTGAAGGATCAGCAGCCCGATGGCGTGATGGTCGCGTTCGACCGGCCGGAGCCTACGTTCCGTCACGACGCCAATCCGCTGTACAAGGCGCAGCGCGAAGCCGCGCCCGACATCTTGCGCCAACAGATGGGCCTGGTGCGCGAGGTGCTCGACGCGTTGCGCGTGCATGTGGTTGATCTCGCCGGCTGGGAGGCCGACGACATCCTGGCCACCGTTGCGGAACAGGCGAAGGCGGAGGGGCACGAGGTCATCATCGTCACGGGCGATCGCGACAGCTACCAGCTCGTCGATGATCCCGGCGTCAAGGTGCTGTACAACCGGCGTGGCGTCAGCGACTACGCCCTGTACGACGAAGCCGGGATCAAGGAAAAGACTGGCGTGACGCCCGCTCAGTACACGGAGTACGCCGCGCTGCGCGGCGACCCCAGCGACAACCTCGATGGCGTTCCAGGCGTCGGTGAGAAGACAGCGGCGAAGTTGATCAACACCTACGGCGGACTGGACGGCATCTTCGCAAACGTCGACGCGCAGACACCGAAACTGCGCGCGTCTCTCGCCGAGCATGAGGAACGCGTCCGAGGCAACCAGACCTTGATGGTTCTTCGCCGCGATGCTCCGATCGATGTGGACCTGACGACGCTGACCATCGACCCTGACGTTGAAGTGGCGCGCAAGCTGTTCGACTTCCTGGAGTTCCGTGCGTTGACGGACCGTTTGTTCGAGGCCATCGGAACGCCCGGGGCACAGCAACAGTCGTCGGAGAGTCAGGTGCTGGAGGCCGAGATCACGGATCTCGCTGATGTCGCTAGTGCCGTACGTGTGATCTCAGCGTTGCCAGTGCTCGACGTGGTTGCCGCGTGGTCGGGCGAGCCTGGCCGCAGTGAGCTGATCGGGCTGGCGGTGGTGACCGATGTCGAAGCTTGCGAGGTGGCCTGGATTCCGGCCGAGGTGCTCGCCCATGCGGATGTGCTCGCGGTGCTGGGCTCTCATCTTGCGTTGCGCGGTCACAACGCCAAGGCATTGATGCGGTGGGCCCTCGGTCGAGGTGTCAGCATCACCGGCCTGCAGCTGGATGTGGCGATTGCCGCCTACCTCATCGACCCTGCCGATATCCGCTATGCCCTGGCCGACCTGCTTCGTCGCTACACGCCATACCAGCTCCCGGCAACAGCCGCGGCCTCCTCGGGGCAACTCGACTTCACCGAAGAAGGTGACGATGATCGACGCGTTGCGGGTCGTGGCGCGCTGGCCGTGGCTCACCTCGCGTCGGCCTTGGAATCGGCTCTCGAGAAGCAGGGCATGGACCTGCTGTACGCATCGATCGAGAATCCTCTGGTCGGTGTGCTCGCCGAGATGGAACACGTCGGGATCGCGGTCGACCTCGTGGAGCTGCGACGGCTCAATGAACGCCTGACATCGGAGAGCGAACGGCTCGCGTCCGAGTTGCAGCGCGTCGTCGGACGCCCCTTCAACTTCAACTCCCCCGTGCAGCTCCGTGAGCTGCTCTACACCGAGAAGCAGTTGGCCCCGCAGAAGAAGACCAAGACGGGTTACTCGACGGACGCGGCGACGTTGCTGCGGTTGCGCGACGAATGGCCTGAGTTCATCGACCCCCTGATGCAGTACCGCGAGATGGAGAAGCTGCGCGGCACCTACGGCACGGGGCTGATGAGCGAAGTCGCACCCGATGGTCGCATTCACGCCACCTTCAACCAGACCGTGGCACGCACGGGCCGGCTGAGCAGCGATCAGCCCAACCTTCACAACATTCCGGTGCGCAGTGATGAGGGCCGTCAGTTCCGCAAGGCGTTCATCCCGGGCCCGGGCAACATCCTCCTCGTCGCCGACTACAACCAGATCGAGTTGCGGTGCATCGCCCATCTCGCCGCTGATCCGGGTCTTATCGAAGCCTTCCGCGGCGGCACCGACATCCACAACGCGACAGCTGCGCGGGTCTTCGGTGTCGAACCGGCAGACGTCACCCTGGAGCAACGGTCGAAGGCGAAGATGGTCAGCTACGGCTTGGCCTATGGCATGGAGTCATACGGTCTCGGCCAGCGTCTGGGAATCCCTACGGCCGATGCTGCGGTCATCCTCGATGCCTACTTCGAGGCCTTCCCGAACGTGAAGGCCTACATGGACCGCACGGTCATCGAGGCGCGCATGCGTGGATACACCGAGACGCTCTTCGGCAGGCGCCGGCCGATCCCGGAACTGTCGAACTCGAACTTCCGGATCCGGCAGGCGGGGGAGCGGCAGGCGATGAACGCGGGGATTCAAGGCCTCGCCGCCGACATCTTCAAGGTCGCCCTCGTCCGTATCCACGCCGCGCTCTCGGAGTCCGACGTGCAGAGCCGGTTGATCCTGCAGGTTCACGACGAGGTGCTGGTCGAGGTGCCCACCGCCGAGCGTGAGATGGTCGGCCCGATCGTGATCGACATCATGCGCCACGCGGCCGAGCTCGACGTCCCCCTCGAGGTCAACGTCTCCTGGGGCCAAAGTTGGGCGAGCGCCAAAAGTTAATGAGTCACTGGTTTGAGCCCATTGCTGAACATCTGGGCAATGCATATCTGAGGTATTCGTTCACCAAAGGCACCACACAGGAGATCGACTTCGTCGTCGAGGCGCTGTCAGCGGAACCGGGTGACCGCATCCTCGACGTGGGGTGCGGGCCCGGCAGGCATTCGCACGAGCTGGCACGCCGCGGCTTCGTCGCACATGGCATCGACATCAGCAAGCGATTCATCGAGCTGGCCGTGGAAGGCGCTCCGCCGGGTGCAACGTTCGAACGACTCGATGCTCGCGACCTTCCTTACCGGGCCGAGTTCGATGCGGCGATCTGCCTGTGCGAGGGAGCGTTCGGGTTGATGACCGCGGACGCCGAGAACAGTGCCGTGCTTGCAGGGATCGCCTTGGCACTGAAGCCCGGCGGCATGTTGGCCCTTTCGGCATTCAGCAGCTACTACTCGGTCAAGTATCACGAAACCGCGTCGTTCGACGCAGCAACCGGAGTCAGCCACGAGCGGACTGAGGTGCTCAACGATGTCGGCGCAGCCGTCGAGGTAGATCTGTGGACAACCTGCTTCACGCCACGTGAGCTGCGGCTGATGTGCGAGCAGGCAGACCTGCAAGTGGTCGATATCTGGAGCGTCGAACCAGGCGCATACACGCGCACACCACCGACCACCGAGACTCCGGAATTCTTGGTGATCGCCCGGCGGGACTAATGGAGGCTGCAATCGGCGCTGGTAACCTCTACCGGTCCGGAATTCGCCGGGCCATTCTGGCAGTGTCTCTACGAAAGCGACTGTCCTTTGTCCGATACCACGACCTTCTCCGTAGCCAGCGGTGCCATGGGCACCTTCGACGAAGAAGGGAACTACCAGCCCCGCCAAGTCACCGAAGACGACTTGGGCATGTCCTTTGCAGAT
>JANPGV010000071.1:0-29932 GCA_031424145.1 Ilumatobacteraceae bacterium | reverse complement strand
GCCGAGGTTGCGCACCGGGGTACCGCGGGTGAGCCCGTCGGTCGGCTTCATGCACACGGCGCGCACGCGGCTGTCGCCGAGCTGCTGGGCCACTTCCGACAGGATCACGACCGACTTGCCGTCGACCTGGACGGTGAACTCGAGCGCCGTGTTGAGTTTTGGAAGGGCGCCTCGGGGAAACTCGACGTCGACGACCGGGCCGGCAATGCCGACCACTCGCCCGTCGGTGAATTCCGTCTCTGTGGCCCTGGGTGCGTCGTTGGTCATGGTCATGACAGGTGCTCTCTCATTGTCGAACCGCGCTGAGTATCGCGGGAATGTCCGGTGAACCGTCGTGGAGTTTTTCGAAGTCGATGACAAGTCCCTTATTGCCACCGGCAAGTGCCTCGGCACCACTGACGATCTCCATGATCTCGGTGGTGATCGAGTCCTGGCGAGCGCGGTTCATGATGCGACTGAGGTTCTTGATCAGTTCCTCGGCGTTGTCGGTGGCGCTTTTCATCGCCCGTTGGCGGAACGCATGCTCGCTGGCCGCGGCGTTGAGGAGAGCCGCGTAGATGCGGGCCTCGATGTACTTCGGCAGCAACGCGTCGAGAATCGTCGTGGTATCGGGCTCGTACTCGAAGTCGGCTTTGGCAACGGCGGCATCGCCACCGGTGCCTGCCGGGCGACCGTCGCCTCCGGCCACCGTGTCGCGCTCGAGTGGGACCAATGGACGCTGCACGACTTCTTGCCGTCCGGCGGAGATGAAACGGGTGTAAACCAGCTCGACGCGATCGACCTCGCCGTTGACGAAGAGATCGATGACGTGTTGGCCGATCTCCTTCGCGTTGGCGTAGCTGGGGGCATCGCTGAAGCCGGAGAACTTCGCCTTGATCTTGTAGCCGCGGAACCGGAAGTAGCTCTCGGCCTTGCGACCAATCGCGATCACGGAATAGTCGCGGCCTTGCAGCACGTCCTCTTTGATCTCACCCTCGGCGGCGCGTTGCACGCCGGCGTTGTAGCCGCCGCACAGACCACGGTCGGCGGTGATGACGACGTAAGCAACGTTGCTGACGGTCTCGCGACCGGCCAGAAGGGGTGATTCGGTCGAGCCGCCAGCTGCCGCCAGATCCTTGACGACCTCGGTGATCTGGTCGCTGTACGGCACCGCAGCGGCAACGCGTTGTTGCGCCTTGACGATTCGCGAAGCCGCGATCAGCTCCATGGCGCGCGTGATCTTCTTCGTTGCCTGGACGGTACGGATCCGTCCACGAAGAATGCGCTCCTGTCCTCCTGCCATCGCTTATTCCGTCGCCAGGGTCTTGTCGCTCTCGGCTTCACCGAGTGCGGCCGCGTCGGTTGCTGTGGGGTCGGCCAAACGAATGCTTTCTGCGAGAGCCGCGACGAAGCGCTCCTTGAACTCTTCGATCACGTCGCCGAGCTCTGCGGGGACGTCGGCCTTCGGATCGTTGCGCATGCCCGACAACAACGTGCCGTGCGTGGTGCGCATGTACTCGAGCAGCTCGGCCTCGAAGCGCCGCACTTCGCCAACGGGCAGACTGTCGAGGTAGCCCTTCGTACCGGCGAACACCACGACGACCTGCTCTTCGACGGGCATCGGACTGTTCTGCGGCTGCTTCAACAACTCGACAAGGCGATAGCCACGCTCGAGCTGGGCCTTGGAGATGGCATCGAGCTCCGAGCCGAACGTCGCGAATGCCTCGAGCTCGCGGAACTGGGCGAGGTCGAGCTTCAATGTGCCGGCAACGCTCTTCATCGCCTTGATCTGCGCAGCGCCACCGACCCGGGAAACCGAGATGCCGACGTCAACCGCCGGGCGAACACCAGACTTGAACAGGTTGTCCTGCAGATACACCTGGCCATCGGTGATCGAGATCACGTTCGTAGGAATGTACGCCGATACGTCGCCGGCTTTGGTCTCGATGATCGGGAGCGCCGTCAGAGAACCGGCACCCCGCTCGTCGCTGAGCTTCGCGGCTCTCTCCAGCAGGCGACTGTGGAGGTAGAAGACGTCGCCGGGATACGCCTCACGCCCCGGTGGGCGACGAAGCAACAGCGACACCTGGCGGTAGGCCTCGGCCTGCTTCGACAGGTCGTCATAGACGATCAGCGCATGCTCGCCGTTCTCCATCCAGTGCTGCCCGATGGCGCAGCCGGCGTAGGGAGCGAGGTACTTGAACGGTGCCGGATCACTTGCCGGGGCGGCAACGACGACCGTGTACTCCAGCGCGCCGTGCTGGCGCAACGTCTCGACGGTCTGAGCGACGGTCGAGCCCTTCTGGCCGATGGCGACGTAGATGCACTTCACGCCGAGCCCGTGCTGGTTGAGGATCGCGTCAATGGCAACGGTGGTCTTGCCGGTCTTGCGGTCGCCGATGATCAGCTCGCGCTGACCGCGGCCGATCGGGGTCATCGCATCGATCGACTTGATACCGGTCTGCAACGGCTCGTGCACGGGCTTTCGACCCATGATTCCCGGCGCCTGGATCTCGACGCGGCGCTCGATGCCGCCGACGATCTCGCCGCGGCCGTCGATCGGTTCGCCGAGCGCGTTGATGACGCGGCCCAGCATCGCGTCGCCGACGGGCACGCTGAGGATGCGACCGGTGGCCTTCACGGTCTGGCCCTCCTCGACACCATCGGCATCGCCGAGGATGACGGCGCCGATCGATTCCTCGTCGAGGTTCAGCGCAAGCCCGACGCTGCCATCTTCGAACTCCAGCAATTCGTTGACGCCGCAATCGGGGAGCCCGCTGACGCGGGCGATGCCGTCGCCGACTTCGATGACGCGCCCGACAGTGCGGGCCTCGAGCGAGGGTTTGAAACCCTCCAGGTTCTTCTTCAGGGCGGCGGCGATGTCGCCGGGGTTCAGCGTGAGTTCTGCCATGGTTGTTTCATGTCTCCGTTTGGTGTCCGCGCCTAGAGGCGGGACTTCAACTGCTCGATTCGGGTTCGGACGGTGCCGTCGATGACGGTGTCGCCGACGGTTGCCACGATGCCGCCCAAGACGGACGGATCGACGACCACCTTGAGGTTGACCTCTTTGCCTGTTGCATTGGCCAGGGCGGCGGCAAGCCGGGTCTGTTGATCCGGTGTCAGTGGGACAGCGGTGCGGACTTCGGCGACCTCTAGGTTCTTGGCGGCCGATGCTCTGGCGACCAGCTTGTCGACGATGGCCGGCAAGTCGCGCGCACGACCGGAACCGACGACCATCGAGATGAGCTGAAGGGTCGTCGGGGTGGCCTTCCCACCGAGGAGATCCTCGATGATGGACAGCCGCTTGCTGGCCGGGATCTGCTCGTCGCTCAATGCGGTGCGCAGCTCCTCATTGCTCTCGTACGTGCGAGCGAAGCGGAACAACTCGTCTTCGACCTCGTCGATCGTGCCCTCCGCGCGGGCGATCTCGAACAAGCCCCGGGCGTATCCCTCGATCCGCGAGTCGCTCATGCCTTGACCCCCGCACTGGCGCCGACGGTGGCGATGAAGTTCTCGGTCAGCTCTTGTTGCGTCGCGTCGTCGAGCGTGACGCTGACGAGGTGGTCGACAGCGGCGATCGACAAGCGGGCGATCTCGGCGCGCAACTCGTCAGTCCAGCGGCCGGCGGCGGCCGAGAGCTCTGCCTCGGCGCGGGTCTCGAGCTCGGCGATCTCTTGGGCAAGACGGGCCCGCCCGTCTTCGAGGAGGGCAGCGGCCTGGACATCGGCCTCGGCCAGGAGACGATCGCGCTCGGCGGCTATATCGCCCTTGGCCTGGCGGATCTGCGCGGCCTCAGCCTCGGCAGCAGCCCGATCCGCCTCACCGGAATCAAGCTCTGCCTGGATCTTGGCCGTGCGGGCGGCCATGCCCTTCTTGACGGCCGGCCCGGCGAACTTCCAGAGGAGGAAGAAGACCAGTACCGAGGCCGGGATGCCGAAGAGCATCTCGTATCCCTCTGGCCAGAACTTCGACGGGGTCTGGGTGATGTCCTCAGCTGCAAGGAACGACAGGATCCTCATCGTGACGCTCCTACCGTCAGTTCGGACACGACTCGGCTGACCACTTCAGGGTCTGGTCGGCGACCGGTTGCCAGCTCGACGATACGACCGCTGACATCGGCGACCGCTGCGTCGACGTGCTCAGCAGCCGCCGCACGTGCAGACTCGGCCTCGGCCATCACTTCAGCGCGTCGCGCGGCAATGCGTTCGTTCGCTTCTGCCAACGCGGCGGTGCGCTGGGCCTCGAGGACCTGGCGTGCCGCATCGATGCGCTGGCGAGCCTCTGCCTTGACCGCCGCCAACTCCGCCTCGTACTCCGCTACCTCGGCCTTTGCTGCCGCACGTATGGCTTCGGCAGATTCGTGGTCGCCACGGATCTTCCCGTACCGAGCGTCCATGCCCTTCTTCAACTTCGGGAAGAGCCAGAGTCGCATGGCAATGAACAGCAAGATGAACGAGCCGGCGCCCCATATCAGTTCCTTGGGCTCTGGGGCGATGGGGCTAGGACCTTTGTCCTCAGCAGTGGTCTCAGCACTCCCCGTCGTCTGGGGAAGATGGACGACCACGGCGTGGCCCGCACCTGTCGAGGTGACGGTGACGGTGATCACGGATTCTCCTTAGAGACCGAGGAGGATGAATACGACGAAGCCGATGAGGGCCAAGGCCTCGGTGAAGGCGATACCGAGGAACATCGTCGTGCGGACCATGCCGGCAGCTTCTGGCTGACGAGCCATGGCTTCGATGGCCTTGCCGACGACGTAGCCGATGCCGACGCCGGGGCCGATGGCGGCGAGGCCGTATGCGAAACCAGCACCGATGGCGGCGTTGGCCGCTTTGGCTTCTGTTGGCGTCTGCACCGGGTTGGTGTCAGCGATGAGGCGGGCGATTGCTTCCATGTTGTTTCAATTTCTCCTGGTGAGGTTGGTGTGGGAGATCTGTGTTGATCGAAGGATCAGTGCTCGGGATGTTGAGCGGAGTTGATGAAGACGGCGGTGAGGATCGTGAAGATGTACGCCTGCAGCAGACCGACCAGCACTTCGAACGCCGTCAGGAAGATCAGCATGAAGAACGGGAGGACGCTCATCGGCTTCAACATGATCTGCTTGGTCTGGGCGAAGAACAACGCGTTGGTCAAGAAGGCGAACGTGATCAGCAACATGTGACCAGCGAGCATGTTGGCGAAAAGTCGGACGGCCAGCGAGAAGGGTCGAAGGACGATGTTGGACAACACTTCGATCACACCGACCAACGGCCGCATGCCGATCGGGACACCGTGCGGCCAGGCCATGCCAGTGAGGTACTTGATGCCGTTGTGCTTGAACCCCACGACGTTGTAGATCACCCACACGACAAGCGCTAGGAAGAGCGGGATCGCCATTCGCGCGGTGGCCGGCATCTGGAAGAGGGGGATGATTCCGGGCACGTTGCAGAGATAGACGAAGACGAAGAGCGACAGGAGGAAAGGGGTCCAAGGCAGGCCTTCTTTGCCCATCGTCTGCATGACGATGTCGTTCTCGATGAAGGTGACGCTGCTCTCGGCGAGGTTGCGCACCCCCGTGGGCGCCTTCATCGGATCTTTGTTGGCGGCGAGCAGGAACACCGTGACGCCGATGACGGCAGCCAAGAGGGCGAGGAGGCCGACCTTGTTGAAACCGGGGACGATGTCCCTCCAGCGGATCAGTTCGTTGATCGGCGGAAACTGCAATGCGAGCATTCCGAGATACTCCCTACTGGCTGACTGGATTGCTGATGTTGCTGGCTGGGCTGTTGACGCCGAGGTGCTTGGGCTTGAGGCCCGGATAGGCCAATGACATGGCCACGTACTTCAGTTCCCACACCAAGAGACCCAGGTGAGTGAAGATGATGGTCGCTCCGAGTGGCGGGAGCGAAATCCACCCGGCGTCTTTGACCACGTAGACGGCGACGAAGATCAATCCGAGTCGCACCAGGTACCCGAACAGGACCGATGCCATCATCAGTCGCAGGCTGATCTTCGCAGTGACGGCGACGATCCCGGCCGCCAGGGCGAAGTTGACCAACACGATGGCTATCGCGTACGCGCTCGACGTGGCGCCGTCCATCCCCCACACGAGACCGCAGATGGCGATCAACAGGGGCGCTACGACCAAGCCGCGCTTGATCATGTCGTTGGAAACCGTGACTTCCGGCGCGGGTCCCGGCAGTGGCGCGGCCATCGAGAATGCGATGTCGTTCATGGGCGATCTCCATGTGCTGATGGGGCACGGACGCTCGCGGCTCGTTGCGCCTCGAGCACTTTCATCCGGGCATCGTAGTCATACCAAAACCGCAGGAATTCACCGATGAGGGCCAGCACGACCAAGCCGATCATGAAGAGTGGTTTGGTGCCGAGCCAGCGGTCGAGTGCGTACCCGAGTCCGAGGAACACGAGGGTGACCAAGGCGACATCGATGCTCTTACCGATCTTGTCGTCGGTTCCCTTGTTGATCGGTGTCGTTCGTGGCGAGAGCGGCTTCAACGTTTCGATTCCTGAGCTGGGTCTGCGTGCTCGATACTCGGCTGCAACGAGCTTGTGAACGCATACACAATCTATCCGACCGCCCGCGACGACGCCAAACCAAAGCGAAACAATCGAATGTTTGTCAGGCGGCGCGGTTGCGGCGGATCTGGGGGTGGAACAGGGTGTAGAGCAGGAGGCCGAGCATGGCCGCGCCGATGGGGACATACGAGACGAAGCTCTGCGTCAGGACCGGGTACAGCACGAAGGCCGACAGCAAGGCAGTCCACGCCCAGAGGATCACGACACTCCGGCGCTGGCCGTGGCCCATCTCCATCAGCCGGTGGTGCAGGTGGCGCTTGTCTGCTGTGGCGACGCCCTGTCGGCGGGTGGCGCGCCGGATGATCGCAAAGAGGGTGTCGAGGATCGGCACCCCGAGGATGAAGAGCGGGATGAACAACGGCGCCAGGAAGAAGTATGTCTGGCCGGCGTAGCCGTGCAAGTTCGGATCTGCTCGCCCACCGACGACGCTCGTGCTGACCGCCAGCAGCAGCCCCAGCAGCAGCGCGCCTCCGTCCCCCATGAAGATCTTCGCCGGGTTGAAGTTGTGCGGAAGGAAGCCAATGCAGATCCCAACGGTGATGATGGCGATCAGCGGACCGATGCTCGGTGATGAGAGCAGCCGGACATTCGGGTCGGCCAGCCTCAAGCTGTAGATGAAGAACGCCAACGCACCGATCGCGACGATGCCGGCGGCCAGGCCGTCGAGACCATCGATGAGGTTGATCGCTTGCGTCATGCCGAGCAACCACACCACCGTGATCAACAGGACCCAGTCATCGCTGACGGTGAAGACGTCGAGGAACGGCACGCGGAAGTAGAACATCGTCACGCCGTAGTACGTCAGAATTGCCGCAACGGCGATCGTGCCGATCACCTTCGCAGGCGCTGAGATCTCGCGGATGTCGTCGAACAGGCCGACCATGAACATCAGCGATGCGGCGAGGAGAACTCCGCGGGGCTCGTCGTTGCGCGCAAAGATCGTGTCGAAGTGATCGTCCAATCGTGCGGCGGCGAGTGCCGCAACCAGTCCGATGAACATAGCGATGCCGCCGACATCCGGTGTGGCCACCGTGTGGACGCGCCGCTCATCCGGCTCGGCGACCCATTTCAGCCGACGGGCTATGCGACCGACGAGGGGCGTGAACACGAACGTGGCCGCCGCGGCGACTAAGCCGATGAGAAGGTAAGACGTCGTCGACGGCATGAGCGCAGCCGACTCTAGCGATCAGCTGTATGCCGGGAACTTCGCGCAGAGCGCCGCGACTTCCGTTCTGACCGCGGCGATCGTGGATTGATCGGTGCGCTCGCGCAGCACTCGTGCGATCAATGACGCGATGAGAACCATCTCTGGTTCTTTCATCCCTTGGGTTGTGACGGACGGTGTGCCGATCCGGACACCACTCGTCACGAACGGACTGCGCGGATCGTCAGGGATCGTGTTCTTGTTCAAGGTGATGCCGGCCTGGTCGAGCACCGCCTGCGTCTCCTTGCCGGTGAGATCGGCATCGAATGGGCGGAGATCGACGACCATCAGATGACTGTCGGTGCCGCCGCTGACCAGCCGGAAACCCTCCTTTGCCAGGGCCTCGGCGAGGGCACTGGCGTTGAGCACGATCTGCTTGGCGTACTCGGTGAAGCTCGGTTGCAACGCCTCGTAGAAGGCGACGGCCTTGCCCGCGATCACGTGCTCGAGCGGGCCGCCCTGCCAACCAGGGAACACTGCCTTGTCGATGGCAGCGGCGTGCTCGGCCTTGGACAGGATGCACCCGCCGCGCGGGCCGCGCAGCGTCTTATGAGTGGTGAACGTGACGATGTCGGCAAAGGGGACCGGGTTGGGATGCGCGCCTCCGGCGATGAGGCCGGCGAGGTGTGCAGCATCGAACAAGAAGTAGGCGCCGATCTCGTCAGCAATGGCTCTGAAGGGCTCAGGGTCGAGTCGGCGCGGGTAGCTGGTCGTACCGGCGACGATCATCTTCGGGCGGTGTTCGAGCGCAAGATCGCGAACCTGATCCATGTCGATGCGCTCGTCGCCCGACGTGACCTTGTACGGGACGAACTTGTACAGCTTGCCGCTGGCGTTGACGGGAGAACCGTGCGTGAGGTGACCGCCGTGATCGAGGCTCAATCCCAGAACGGTGTCGCCGAACTCGAGCAGGGCCTGATACGCGCACATGTTGGCGTTGGCTCCGCTATGGGGCTGCACGTTGGCGTGGTCGGCGCCGAACAGGCGCTTCGCGCGGTCGATCGCCAGCGCCTCGACGTCGTCGATCACGGCATTGCCGCCGTAGTAACGCTTGCCTGGGTAGCCCTCCGCATACTTGTTGGTGAGCACCGATCCCACGGCCCGCATCACGGCCGGCGACGTGAAGTTCTCACTGGCGATCATTTGCAGCCCAGTAACCTGACGTCGCTTCTCGGCATCGATGAGATCGAAGAGCTCGGTATCGGGCTGGGTGTCAGAGGGAAACGGCATTTCACAGCTCCATTCGTGATTCTTCGGCTTCGATCTGCATCACCTGTCCGACCCGACGAGCATGACGACCGCCCTCGAAGTCGGTTGCCAAGAAGGTCGCCAGGATCTCTTCGGCCAATCCCACGCCGACGACTCTCGCGCCGATGCTCAAGACATTTGCGTTGTTGTGGGCTCGGGCCAGACGAGCCGTGAACAGGTCGTTGCACAGCGCAGCGCGAACACCGTGCACTTTGTTGGCCGCCATCTGCTCACCTTGGCCGCTTCCGCCCAGAACGATGCCGATGTCGGCTTCGTCGTTGCGCACGGCACGACCAACCGCCGCGCAGAACCGCGGGTAGTCGCAAGGCTCCGTACTGTTGGTGCCGAGGTCCGACACGTCGTGACGGGCCGCCGAGAGCACCCCGATGAGGTGCTGTTTCAACTCGTATCCGGCGTGATCCGAGCCGATGGCGATTCGCGGCATCCGCCGAGTCTACGGCTACCGCCACACGCCGAACTTTGGGTTTAGGTTGTAGTTGCAATGGCACTCGATCCCCGCGCTCCTGTGATCGTCGGCGTAGGCCAGACCGTGCAGCACACGGACAACATGGACGAAGCGTTGGATCCCAGCCTGCTGATGGGCTCGGCCATCGGGGAGGCGACAGTCGATGCCGGACTACGTTCGATTCCCAACCCGCAATCGCTTCGCGTCGTCAACCTTCTGACTTGGAAATACGGCGACCCGGCCTACGTCATCGCCCAACAGCTCGGGCTGACACCCCTCGAGACCGTGTACACCCCGATGGGTGGGCAGAGCCCGCAGAGTCTCGTCAACGCGACTGCGGCCGAGATCCAAGCGGGCTCGCTAGACATCGCGATCCTCGCCGGTGGGGAAGCACGACGAACGCGAGCGCGAGCTCGAAAGGAGAACCACGAGTTGAACTGGCCATCGGCGCCCGATGGCGAGTCGCCGCGGATCGTCGGCGAGGAGCTCGTTCTCAACCACACGGCCGAGCTGGAGCGCGGCTTGATGATGCCGGTCCAGATCTATCCGATCTTCGAGAGCGCCATACGCGCCCGAAGCGGTTCCACTCCCGAACAACATCTGCAACGCATCAGCGAACTGTGGTCACGCTTCAGCACGGTCGCGGCAGACAATCGGTACGCGTGGTCGCGCCAGTCGTGGACGTCTGAGGAGGTGCGCACGCCGACACCGGCAAACAGGATGGTCGGCCTTCCCTATACGAAGTACATGAACTCCAACAACGATGTCGACATGGCAGCGGCGGTGATCATGTGCTCGGCCGAGAAGGCGGCGTCACTGGGCGTGCCTCCCGATCGCTGGGTCTTCGTGCAAGCGGGTACCGACTGCCACGAACATCAATTCGTCAGCAATCGTTGGTCGTTCGCTGAGACCCCCGCCATCGAAGCGGGCGGCCGCCGTGTCCTGGAACTCGCCGGCTGCACGATCGACGACATTGCGCTGATCGATCTCTACTCGTGCTTCCCTTCCGCGGTGGAGCTCGGGGCGCAGAGCCTCGGGTTGTCACTCGATCGGCAACTGACGCGCACCGGCGGGCTGTCGTTTGCGGGCGGGCCGTGGAACAACTACGTGATGCACGCGATCGCGACGATGGTCGGCGAACTGAGATCAGAGCCGGGCGAGCGCGGCTTGGTCTGGGCAAATGGTGGTTACGTCACGAAGCACTCGTTCGGGATCTACTCGACCGAGCCGACGCCCGACGGCTTCCACAATGACAGTCCGCAGGCCGAGGTCGACGAGCTGCCTCAGCGCGAGCTCGCTTCGCCGGCCGAGGCTGCGGGACCAGCCACCATCGAGGCGTTCACCGTGATGCATTCGCGCGAGGGCGGGCCGGAGACTGCCATCGTTGCCTGCTTGCTGGCGGATGGCCGCAGGGCCTGGGGCATGTCGACTGAAGTCGGGTTGGCCGCGGCGATGTGCAATGGCGAATGGGTAGGAAATCGCGTCACGTTGACCGAAGACGGCACGCTCCGCGCCGAGTGACGTCTCGCGCGAGGTCAGAGGGCGTCGCCGACGCCGCTGGCCGCGAGGTCGGGGCAGTGGTCGGCCAGGTACGCGTCGGTCAACGGAGTGTCGACGGCGTCGACGACCAGGCTCGGATCCTGGGCGAAGGGTGTTACGTCGCTGTCGAACGCAGTCGCCGCCGCATCGACCTTTGCCTGGATCGGAGCGGCCACGCTCGGGACCGCGAGGACGGGCGACCGAGGGTCGCGAGTCGTCAGGGCGGACTCCCAGGCCGAGCTCAGCGCCGCGAGCTCCGCTGGCGTCACGCCGGCTCCGACGAGAGCGTCGACACCGCGACGCGCCCGGCGGGCGTACGGCCCGATCCGCTGTTCGATCACTGTCGGGCGTTCGGATTGCAGCTCGAAAGGCCACGATTCACCGACGCTGTCCGCAACCTTCACGAGATACGGCGCAGAGGTCAGCTCGAGTACCGCGAGCTGCTCGCTGCTGAGGCCACCGAAAGAGGCGGCCACTCCGAGTGCCTGGACGGTGCCCACGTACCCGGCCCATGCCGCGCACAGTGGATCGGATGCAGCCAGGCCTGGCACGCCGGTCGGCTCGGGTGCTGCCGTGTTCGTCCCCGAGTTCCTCGGCGAACCGGGGATCTCCGATGGAGGAAGTGACGTTGTCGGATCGGCCGACGAAGTCACATGCGTGCATGAACAGGGGATCAGCACGGCGAGCGTCCAACGCCACCATCGTCTCGACCACACCGTGCGATCGTAACGGTGGCAAGCTCTGCCGGCCATGGCATCCACAGCTCCCCAACTTCCGATCATCCTCGACTGCGACCCGGGTCACGACGACGCCATCGCGATGGTCGTGGCCGCTCGACACACCAATCTGCTCGGCATCACCACGGTCGCCGGCAACGCGCCGCTCGAGTCCACCACGTACAACGCCTTGGTCGTGCGCGACTTGCTGGGCATCGACACGCCGGTTCATGCTGGAGCCAACCGCCCGCTGGTTGCTCCACCGCGTCACGCGGGATATGCACACGGCGAGAGCGGTCTTGATGGCGCCAATCTGCCGCCGCCATCCGGCGAACCGGCCAGTCGTGATGCGATCGGCTTCATCATCGACACCGTGCGCAACAACGACGGCGTCTGGCTGGTGCCGACCGGTCCACTGACCAACATCGCCCTGGCACTTCGCTCAGCACCCGACATCGCCGCGCGCCTCGCCGGCATCTCGTTCATGGGCGGAGGCTTGTACGGCAACCGCACGCCGACTGCGGAGTTCAACATATGGGCAGATCCGGAAGCCGCGGCGATGGTGCTCGACTACGGAGGGCCTCTGGTGATGGCCGGGCTCGACGCGACCCATCAGTTCCAGGCGACTCCCGAGCGCATCGAGCAGCTTCGCGGCGTAAAGGGTCGTCTTGCCTCCACTCTTTCCGACCTGATGCAGTTCTTCAGCAGCACCTACGTAAAGCGCCACGAGAACATGCGTGGTGCTGCCGTGCACGATCCTCTTGCCGTCATGGCGCTGACTCATCCTGAGCTGTTCACCCGATCGTTCTCACACGTCGTCGTCGAGACGGCCGGCGAGCACACCCGCGGCATGACCGTGATCGACCAGCGGACGCTGCTCGAGCGACCAGCCCCGAACTGCGACCGGCTGGTCGGCGTCGACAGTGACGCGGCCTGGGGTGTGGTCATCGAGGCGATCGAACACTTCAGCAACTGAAAGAGATCGGCGGCATTCGTCCTCCCTCGACCAACTACGGTTCTCGACGATGCGCGCCGCGGTCATGCGAGATTGGAAGCTCAGGGTCGACGACGTCCCCGACCCCGCGCCGGGTCCAGGACAAGTGTTGACGAAGGTGTTGGCGTGCGGGATCTGCGGCAGCGATCTGCATCTGCTCCGTCATGGCGAGGAAAGCCGGAGGCTGATGGACGAACTGAACGTCGATCGACCGCCTGACCCGATGCAACTGAAGATGTTCGAACCGCAACTCGACATGGTGATGGGCCATGAGTTCTGCTGCGAAGTGGTCGACCTCGGGGCCGGCTGCACCAACTTGAAGGTCGGCGAAATCGTCGTCGGCCTGCCGGTTGCGTTCGATGCGACGGGCCTGCATCCCCTCGGCTTCTCCAACCTCTACAACGGCGGTTACGCCGACCTGATGGTGCTCAACGAACTGGTTGGCATGAAGGTGCCCAGCGGCATCAGCCCTGCGATCGTGGCAATGACCGAGCCGCTTGCCGTGGGCGTGCACGCGGTCGCGAAGAGCAGGATCACGAGCAATGAGAGCGCGATCGTGCTCGGCTGTGGTCCGGTCGGGCTGGCGTGCATCGCCGAGCTGAAGATGCGCGGCATCGGCCCGATCATCGCTGCCGACTTCTCGAGCAAGCGAAGGGCGCTTGCCGAGCAACTCGGGGCGGACGTGGTCGTCGACCCTCGCATCACATCTGCCATCGAGGCCTGGCGCAAGGCAGACGGAACGCGCACCCCGGTGATCTTCGAAGCGGTCGGGGTTCCCGGAATGATCGACCAGGCCATGCGCATCGCCCCGAAAGATGCTCGCATCCTGGTGGTCGGGGCTTGCATGCAGGAAGACCAGTTCCATCCCATGCTCGGCATCGGCCGCGAGTTGAGCCTGCAGTTCGCACTCGGCTACGACCCCGGAGAATTTGCCGCTGCGCTGACTTCGATAGCCGACGGCAAGGTCGATCTCGCGCCATGGCTGACGGCGACAGTCGGTATTGAGGGCATACCCCAGGCCTTCGACGACCTTGCCGATCCGGAAGAGCACGCCAAGATCATGGTGGTGCCGTGAGTCCCGAGATGAGCACTGCACAAGGGACAACCGATTCGTTTCCGCGCCAGTACGCGCGCACCCGACGGCTGACCCTCGGCGAGCCGCGCAACCTCGTCGTGTCCCCGGACGGTCAGCGCATCGTGTTCATTCGCAGCCGCGCCGGTGACGATCCCATCAGTTGTCTGTATCTGCTCGACGTTGCGACCGGCGACGAGCGATTGGTCGCTGATCCACTCGTTCTGCTCGACCAGGTCGATCCCGACGACATCCCGATCGAGGAGCGCGTGCGCCGCGAACGAATGCGTGAGACCGCGTCCGGCGTCACGTCATTCGCCACCGATGCGGCGGTCACCGTCGTCGCGTTCGCGCTGTCGGGGCAGCTTTTCGTCGCCGGTCTGCTCAGTGGTCGTGCCCGTGAGTTGACGGTGGAGGGGTCCGTGTTCGATCCCCGCCCGGACCCTACGGCCAAGCGGCTCGCCTACGTCAGCGGCAACGCTCTGCGCATCGCCGAGCTCGACGGAACGAGCTGGGAACTGGCCAGCGACGACGACCCCGACGTGACCTGGGGCTCGGCCGACTACATCGCTGGCGAGGAGCTCCATCGCTACCGCGGCTATTGGTGGAGCCCCGACGGCTCGGCGATCGCGGCGTGCCGCGTCAACACGGCGCCGGTCCAGCGATGGTTCATCGCCGACGCCGCGGCGCCCGACGAAGAACCGCGCGAGATCCGCTATCCCGCAGCCGGAACTCCCAACGCTGTCGTCGAACTGCACGTCTTGGCTCTCGACGGCGGCAGCATCGACGTGGCCTGGGACCGCGATCGGTTCCCGTATCTCACGGCCGTGAACTGGGTGTCGAACGAGCGGTTGCTACTCCAGGTCCAGTCTCGTGACCAGCGCGACGTGCAGGTTCTCGAGGCCAACCCGACTACCGGCGACACCGCGGCCATATTCGCGGATCACGACGACCAGTGGGTCGAGCTCGTCCCAGGCACACCGGATCAACTCGACGACGGCCGCCTGGTGATGACTGCAGATCGCGACGGCTACCGCCGACTGATGATCGACGGGCAGCCGGTCACCCCCACAGATCTCCAGGTGCGCTCCATCGCGGCGGTGCGCGGTGATGCCGTTGTGCTCCACGCCAACCACCCCGACGATGCGACCGTGCAAGACGTCTGGCAGTGGAGTGATGACGGTCTCGTACTCATCAGCGACGGCGAGGGTGTCTACTCGTGTGTCGTGGGCGGGCTGACAACTGTCCTGCGCGGCGTGTCGCTCGGTGTCTCTGGATCGACGACGAAGGTGGTCGGCGGACCGACGCTGACGTCGTTCGGCGAGAAGCCATTGATCGATCCGAACGTTGCGATTCATCACTACGGCGAGCGCCGATTGGCCACGGCCGTGTTGCTGCCCCATGACCACGACGGGTCATCGTTGCCGGTGCTGCTCGATCCGTACGGTGGCCCCCACGTGCAGCAGGTGCTCGCGGCCCGAAGCAGGTACGCATTGTCGCAGTGGTTCGCCGATCAGGGCTTCGCCGTCGTCATCATCGACGGTCGGGGTACCCCGGGACGCGGCAGCGAGTGGGAACGAGCCATCCATCTTGACCTCGCGTCGCCGATTCTCGACGACCAGGTCGATGCATTGCACGCAGCAGCAAACGAGTACCCACTCGATCTCGGTCGCGTCGCAATCAGGGGTTGGAGCTTCGGCGGCTATCTGGCCGGGCTCGCCGTGATGCGCAGACCCGACGTCTTCCACGCCGCGATCGCCGGTGCGCCAGTAACCGATTGGCGCCTGTACGACACTCACTACACGGAGCGCTATCTGGGAGACCCGACGATGGACGACACGGCGTACGCCAACTCCTCGTTGCTGCCGTTGGCCTCAGCGCTGACACGGCCTCTGCTCTTGATCCACGGTCTCGCCGACGACAACGTCGTGGCTGCTCACACTCTGCAACTGTCGTCGGCGTTGTTGGCAGCCGGAAAGCCGCACGAGGTGCTCCCACTGGCGGGCGTCACCCACATGACTCCACAAGAAGTGGTCGCCGAGAACATGTTGCTTCATCAGCTCGACTTCCTTCGGCGGTACGTTGCGCCGAAGAGCGATTAGGTTGCACACGATGAACAATCGCCTGCGCGATCTTTACGGCCACGTCTCCGTGCACGCCACTGCGGACCGCGAGCATGAGGCGGTTGTCGAACTGCTCCTGCTGGTGATGGTCGCCGATCGGCACATCTCCGATGACGAGCTCGACGAGATCCGAAGCATCAGTGACGATTCGGGATGGGAGTCGTCGACGTTCTCGTTCGACCAGTACCTCGGCGAAGCCATGGCCAAGGTGCGCGCCGCGGTGGCCGCGCACGAGACCGACACACTGCTCGATGACATCGACGGCCGAATCGCCAGCTCTGTTTTGCGGCAATCCTTGTTCTCAGCGGCACGCGATGTGGCCGGCGTCGATCACGACATCGCACCGGAAGAGGAGTCGCTCCTCGGCCAGGTTGCCGCCCGCTTCGCCTAGGCCGTCGCCGGCCACCTGCCCACTGCGATTCGATCCCTGTCGGTGAGGTCACGACTGACCGAGATCTCCTCCAACCCAGCTGCGCGAAGCAGGTCGATGGTGCGGTCGCCGTGGGATGCGCCGATCTCGATGACCAGCCAGCCGCCCGGTCTCAGCCACAGCGGCGCGGCGGCGACAAGTTGACGGATCTCATCGAGCCCGTCGGTTCCGCCGAACAACGCTTCGGGTGGTTCCCAGTCGCGCACGATCGGTTCGAGGTCACGGTCATCGGCGGACACATATGGCGGGTTCGAGACCACGATCGCCAATTGCCCGCGCAGCTCGTGCGGAAGCGCGTCGAACCATTCCCCCTGTGCCATCCGCACGTTCGCTCCGGCTCGACCGATGCCCGCCGCGTTTGCCCTGGCTACGTAGAGGGCGTCCGCCGACCGATCGGTCATCCACACGGTCACGCCTTCGATGGGCAGTTCCGCCGCCAGCGACAAACCGATCGCGCCGCTGCCCGTGCCGAGGTCGGCGCAGATGATTGGAAAGCGCATCGACCTGGCACGTTCCAGCGCGACCTCGACGACGGTTTCCGTCTCGGGTCGGGGGACGAGCACACGCCGATCGACCATCAGATCGAGGTGACGAAAACCCCAACGGCCAAGCACGTACTGCAACGGCTCGCCTGCGTCCAGCCGGGTGAGCATCGAGTCGAGGTGGGCAACGCAACCTTGTGTCGCCGGTTGCTCGAGGATCTCCAAGAACTCCTCGCCGTCGCAACCCGATGCGACCTCACACAGCCAGCGGGCCTGAGTTCGAGGGAAGCGGCGCGATGCCTCGTCCCACAGCGCACGCCAGCTGACGGTGCCCTCACTCATCGCCGGAAAGTTGGCGGGCCCGTTCGTCGGCGGCGAGAGCATCGACGACGCCGTCGAGGTCGCCGGCGAGCACCTCCGACAGGCGGTAGATGGTGAAGCCGATGCGGTGGTCCGTGACCCGATTTTCCTTGTAGTTGTAGGTGCGGATCTTCTCACCGCGCCCACCACTGCCGACCTGCGAACGACGCTCGACCGACATCGCCGCTTCCTGTTCCTCCTGGGCCAACTTCAACAACCTGGCCCGCAACACCTGCATGGCTCGCGCCCGGTTCTGCAACTGGCGGCGCTCGTCCTGCATCGCAACGACCACGCCGGTCGGCTTGTGCGTGATTCGCACGGCCGAGTCGGTGGTGTTGACACCCTGGCCGCCGGGGCCGCTGGCTCGGTAGACGTCGATCTCGAGATCGCGCTCGTCGATCTCGACCTCGACCTCCTCGGCTTCCGGCAGCACCAGCACCGTCGCAGAAGAAGTGTGGATCCGTCCCTGGCTCTCGGTCGCGGGCACTCGTTGCACGCGATGGGTGCCGCCTTCGAACTTCAGCCGGCTCCATGCAGTGTCGCCGTTGATCAGGATCGTCACGAGGTTGATCCCGCCGAGGTCGCTGCCGTCGAGAGACAGCACCTCAAGCGTCCAGCCTTTCAGCGCAGCGAACCCGCGGTACATCTCGTAGAGATCGCCGGCGAAGAGGTTGCCCTCCTCGCCACCCTCGGCCCCACGGATCTCCATGATCACGGCCTTGCCGTCGTTCGGATCCTTCGGGAGCATCAGCAGTCGCAGCTTTTCCTCGAGATCGGCGAGCTCCGCTTCTGTCTCTGCCAGCTCAGCCCGCAACATCTGCCGGTCAGGCTCCGACGCGTCCACCAAGAGCTCCCGAGCCGCCTGTGCGTCTGCCGATCGTTCGCGATGGGCACGAAGACACTGAACCACCGGTGTGAGGTCCTTGTAGCGCTTCGACACGCGGCGCAACGCAGCGTGATCAGCCTGCACCTCGGGGTCGCTGAGGCTCACCTCCAGCGAGATGAACTCATCTTCCAGGGACGCCAGTCGTTCGAACACCGAGGAAAAAGGCTACGGCCTCAGCCGATGGGAACGACCGGTATCGGGTCGTCGAGGAGCCCGGCGATATCGGTCTGGACCTGCAACGCGTCCCGCGCCGGCAGGGCGACGCGAGTTGGATCTCCCGTGGCCAGCCGGGCATCGGTCGCAAAGGGCACCAGGTCGAGATCAACCCCGGCGCTGATGACCAGCGTGACCGATCGACCATCGATCGTTGCACGGGCGACTGCGGGCTGCGGGTCCTTCAAGTTCGGGCGCGGCAATGGTGATGGGATCGCCTCGATTCGCGTCGCACCGGCCAATGCCGGCTCATCGATTAGCCGGGCACGCAGCGCCTGCTCTCGACCCAGCCGGTTCAACGGGTGCGGATCGGCGCCATCCTGACGATGTGGGCTGACGGCGGCCACGACCTGTGCGAGCGCCTCGACCGTGGGGACGTCGCCGTGGAGCATCTGGAACGCCTCTCGATCGTGTTGACCGATCCCAACCTCGAGCTTGGCCTGGCCGGTGGAGGCATCGGTCACCACCCTGCAGACTTCGAGACCTCGGATCTCACCGATCAACACGCCGTGCTCGACTGCCGGGGTGGCGCCGCCTTGTTCGATGAGTGATCGTAAGGAGTCGTGCGCCGCGGGTACGTCCGCTCGTGGTGGCAGCGGCTCGCTGATCGCGGGCAGCAGAACTCGTTCGGCGATGTGCCACACCTCGATCGGGAAACGAAACGCGGCGGCACGGCGGGCAAGCGTTCCGGTCCCCTCCTCGGCCAGGACCTGCAGTCGACCCACGCCGGCGCGCACAGCCCACGCCAGCGCCGGGCCGAGGCCGCGCTGTTGGCGGTCGTCGAGAAGGATCCACCCCACGTCGCCGTCCGTTGCCACGGCGCCGAGCGCGAACGGCACGGTCTCCAGAGCGCCTCCGGCACCGTGATCGCGAGCCAGCGCAGCGAGCTTGATGGCCAGGAGACGACCTCTGCGTGATTCGTCGACCATCCTCGAAACGCTAGCGAAACGCCCTGCGCCTCAGTCGGTGAAGTAGCCCACCACATCTGCGACGAGATCGATGACGCCACCGTTGTTGTACATCATCACGGCACCGTCGGGCCCGACTCGAGCCAGGACCATGTTCGGGATCACCTGTCCGGCGGTCACGTTGAGGTTCGATGCCAGTGGGCGATCGCTGCCGCTGGGGTACACCGTGACGAACGTGTTGGCGGTGGGAGTCACGGCGGTGACGTTGAGCATGACACCGCTGACCCCGCTCGACGGCACGCCGCCCCTGCCCAGCAGCGTCACCGGCAGCGCCGCCGCCTGGCCGACTCGCGCCAGTGGTGCGCCAGTTCCGTCGCGAGTGTCGAGCACGCGCCGAGGGCTGAGGGCGACGTAACGACCATTCGCGCTCTCGTCGAAGCAACCGAGCACGTCGACGACCACATGGGTCGCGCCGGTGTTGTTGAAGATGCTGACCATGCCGTTCGTGCCCACTCTGGCGAGGACCATGTTCGGTACCGTCTGGCCGGCGACCATGTTGACGCTCGACGCGAATGGCCGTTGCTCGCCGGATGGCCACACGGTGAGGAAGCTTCCGGCCGTCGGTCCTGTGACTGTGACGTTGAGCGCCACGGCCTGGGGATTCGCCGACACTCCCCCGCGTCCCGCAACGAGAAGATCGCGAATCTCTCCCTGCCCGATCGCCCCCGTACCGTCGCGGGTGTCGAGCAGTCGAGCAGGTGCCAGCGGTTCCATCCCGACGGATGTGCCGTCGCGGAAGTACCCGACGACGTCAGCGAGAAGGTGGACGCTGCCCGAGTTGTTGAAGAAGTTGACATTGCCTGCACTGCCGAGGCGAACGATCGCCAGGTTGGGCACCGCCATCCCCGGAACCGGGTTCAGGTTCGACGTCGTGGGCCGGTCCTGACCACCCGGCCACGCCGTGACGAAGGTCGGGATCGTCGCATCGACAGCAGTCAAGTTGATGGCCACAGCGATTGCCTCGGCAGGCACCCCGAACTGACCGCGTATCGAGAACGGCCACGTCTCGCCCTGGCCGAGCGGACCGACCCGACCACCCGTTCCATCGCGGGTGTCGAATAGGCGCTGTGGGTTCATCGAGACGAACTCGGTCGGACTCGACGGCGGATTGATCAATGGCGGAACACCACCAACGGGTGGCGGCTCGCCCGGTCCGGCTTGGAAGAACCCGAGGTTCTCGAACTGTCCGTTGAGGATGGTGGATGCACCGCCACCCATCCACCCATCGATCACGGTGCCGAGCACGTTCCGGAAGTCGGTCGTCATGTCGAAGCGGTCCCACTGGTCATTGATCGTGGCGAACGACGAGGGCTGGCCGTAGTGGCCGCCCTTCACGTTCGGGCCGATGACGAACTGCACGTTGGCCGTCCCGTGATCTGTGCCCGCTGAGTCGTTGGAATACGGCGTGCGGCCGAACTCCGACATCGTGACCACCGTGACCCGGCTGTAATAGCCCGGGTCGAGTGTCGAGAAGAACGTCGCCAGTCCCGTGTCGAGTTGCGTCAGCAGATCGGCGTGGTTGTTGGGCTGGCTGTCGTGCGTGTCGAAGCTGTCGAGTCCGAGGTCGAGCACGCGGAAGCCGAGGTTGGCGTTGATCAACCGGGCAGCGACCGTCATCTTCTGTACGAACTCATCACCTGTGGGCGCCGGCGAGTAAACCGGCGACACGTCTTTGGCGAGATCGAGTTGCGTCTTCAGCACCGTCGCGAACATGTCGTGCCACGGCCCGAGCCCGGCGGGGGTGGCCAGGGCGCGCAACCCGTTGAACATCCGGATCTCGGCTGGGTCTGTCCCGGTGCCGAACATGCCATTGCCGTTCTGTGGAACCGCGACGGCGCGGCGCACCGCACCCAGTAGATGTAGTGGAACCGATGAACCGATCGTCGCCGCCATCAGATCGGCCGTTGCGGCGGGTTGACCATCGAGCCACCGGCCGATCCAGCCATTGGTCGCGGGACCGACCCCGAACCTGGCGTTCATCCAGATCGCCATCGAGGTGAAGTGAGAGAGGTCCGGGTTTGGGTAGCCGACGCCGTGGACGATCGCCAACTGGCCGGCATCCCACAGTCGCTTCGTGTAGGTCAGGCTGGGGTGCAAGCCGAATGTGCCGTCGAGCGGCAGCACCTGACTGGCCGGGATCGCCAGGTTGCCGTAGCTCGGCCCGCGAACGTCGTAGTACTTGCCGTTGGTATAGGGAACGACGGTGTTCAATCCATCGTTGCCGCCGTAGAGCACGATGTTGACGACGATTCCGTCGTGGGCGCCGATCGGTGGGTTGGCGAACGCTTCTGGCATCTCGAACCCGAGATGACCGAGAGCGAGGCGGTCACCGAAGGCATTGAGCGCGGCGCCACCGAGCACGCCGCCGCCCACCGCCTGCAGGAACTTGCGGCGTGACCAGCCGTTGGGCCCGGCGATGTCGCCGAGGTGACCCGGCTGCGAAAGCAAGCGGAGTGCATCGGCCGTGGAGATGTCGGAATCCAGCATCGTCAGCTCCTCATGCCATGTGGAATTCGGGTGCGAGCATGGTCATTGTCAACAGGTTGGTGGCAGCCCACCACTTGTTGGTCTCGGCGGTTCGGGCGTTGATCAGCGCCGTGCGCGTCGTGGCCGAGAGCGGGTTGATGCCGAAGTAGCTGGCCACGTAGTCGACCGCATTCGCCGCCGTCATCGTGTAGAGGTTGTCGAAGCCGCCGTTCGCGCGGAGCTGCCACGTGACCGAACGGGCGAAGTCGGCACGCCCGGCAAGGGCGCTGGTGTTGAGCCAGTAACCGTTCGGCTTCCATCCGGCGACGTTCGGTGGCTGGTACATCTGCTGGCCGGTCGACTCGGCACGCCACGAGACGCCGAGGGCATCGGCGGACAGGCCGCTGTAGTAGCACAGCGCGACGATGTATTCGATCGGTGTGCGTACGAGGCCCTGCTTGGCCGTCGTGCTGTAGAACTCGGGGCGATTCAGAATGAGCCTGGCCAGGTTCTTCAGATCCATGTCGGCAGCAAACACCGGCGCGATGGCGTCGAGGACAGCGGTTGGCGGACTCGGATGGGCGAGGAACTCCCACAGCTTCTTGGTGATGAAGCGCGCCGCGATCTGCTTCTTCGCGGCGTTGTTCAGGAGGATCTCGTCGATGATCTCCGGACCGTCCCAGTTCCTGGTGGTGCCGAAGAAGGTCTTCAACCCGGTGTCGTGACGGGTCGGTTTGAACTGGTACGCGTAGCTTGGCCAGTCGGCGTTGTGGCCGGTCCAGGCCCTGGCCGAGGCCTCGACGTCGCTCTCTGCATAGTTGCCGACCCCGAGTGTGAACAGTTCCATCAGCTCTCGGGCGAAGTTCTGGTTGGGCGAGCCCTTCACGTTCTCGGCGTTGGAGAGGTAGACGAGCATCGCCCGGTCGATCGCCATGTTCTGGGTGAGGTTGCGGAAGTTGCCGAGGGCGTTGTCCCGATACAGCTGCGTCTGCAGCATCATGTGGAAGCCCTTGCCGACGTCCCACCAGGCGCTGACGAAGTGCCCGTGCCAGAACAGGGTCATCTTCTCCTGGAACGGGCGAGCCTTGGTGACCATGTTGTTGATCCAGAACGAGCACGCAGCTACGTACTGGTCCCAGCCGTTGGCGCCTTCACTCTGGAACTGGGCGGGCAGCGCGGGATTGCCGTTCAGCCCGATGTTGAGCACGTTTTCGACCACGGCTGCATAGTTCGTGAGGTCGAGGGTCTTGAGCTCGGCAAGTCGGCTCGGACGAACCACGAATTCCGTTCGCCTCAGCAGGTGGGCGAGGTCGTCATCGGATACGGCCACGCAAACACTCCCTTACACTCGATCCCGTTTGGCACTCGTTGCCCGTGAGGTCATCGGCCCTTCCGGAGCCCATCTTGAGCGTCGGCCGTTAAGAACTCGTCACGCTGACCTGGGCTGGGACGCGAAACGACCCGGTCGCAACGGACCGGGTCGTCATCGACGTAGAAACGAATTACTTGTTCTTGCGCTCGCCGTAACGCTTGTTGAAGCGCTCGACGCGGCCACCGGTGTCGACCAGCTTCTGCTTGCCGGTGAAGAACGGATGGCATTCGTTGCACAGCTCCACCTGCAGATCACCCGCTCGGGTAGAGCGGGTGATGAAGGTGTTGCCGCAACTGCAGCGCACTGTGGTGTCGTTGTACGTGGGATGGGTATCGGTCTTCATGGTTTTCTCCGTCGAAATCGGTCGTCAGTGTATCGGGAGAGCACCCCTAAATACTGGTCATTAACGACTGAGAGGGGTGAGGGTTCGGTGTGAGTCAGGTGCGATTGCTGAGCGACCGCCATGGGAGCCAGCGACCCATGGCGGAGCAGCCGAAGCGCAGCGGAGGCCAGTCCGCCATCTACATGGAGGGAGTCTTGCCGATCTCGTTGAGGAACTCGTCGTTGGTTCGGAAGGTGCGCAGGCGGTCGACCAGCAGTTCGAGGCCTGGGGCGGCATTGCCATCGGCGGCGAGGCCGCTGAGCACGCGTCGCAGCTTCCAGACCATCTGCAGTTGCTTCCGGTCGAACAGCAGCTCTTCGTGGCGGGTGCTCGAGGCATCGACATCGATCGCCGGGTAGATACGCCGTTCGGACAGCTTGCGGTCGAGGCGCAGCTCCATGTTGCCGGTTCCCTTGAACTCCTCGAAGATCGCATCGTCCATGCGGCTGTTGGTCTCGACGAGTGCGGTCGCAAGGATCGTCAACGAGCCGCCCTCCTCGACGTTGCGCGCCGCGCCGAAGAACTTCTTCGGCGGATAGAGCGCTCCGGCATCGATTCCGCCGGACAGGATGCGGCCGCTGGCCGGCGCAGCCAGGTTGTACGCACGGCTGAGACGGGTGATGCCGTCGAGGATGATCACGACGTCTTCACCCTGTTCGACCAGACGCTTGGCCTTCTCGATGGCGAGCTCGGCGACGTGGGTGTGCTCCTCGCTCGGGCGGTCGAAGGTGCTGGAGATGACTTCGCCCTTCACCGTTCGGCGCATGTCGGTGACCTCTTCGGGCCGCTCGTCGATCAGCAGGACCATCAGCTTGACCTCGGGATGGTTGTGCTCGATCGAGGTGGCGATGGTCTTCATGATCGTCGTCTTGCCCGCTTTGGGCGGCGACACGATGATGCCGCGCTGACCTTTGCCGATCGGCGAGATCAGGTCGATGATTCGCGCCGTCATGTTGTTGGGGTCCGAGGAGTTCTCGAGCCTCAACTTCTCGTCGGGGAACAACGCGGTGAGGTCCTCGAACCGGGGGCGGGTCTTGGCCTTTTCGGGATCGCCGCCGTTGACGGAGTGGATCTCGAGCATCGCCGGGTTCTTCTCGTTGCGACCCGCTGGGCGGCTGAGCCCGGTGACGTAGTCGCCTTTGCGCAACCCGTACTGCCGTGTCAGCTTGACCGGGATGTACGCGTCGTCGCGGCTTGCCAGGTAACCCGTGACTCGCAGGAACCCGTAGCCCTCGTCGCGCAGGTCGAGATAGCCGGACACCTCGACGGGCTCCATGTTGATGGGCGAGCCGAGGTCATCGACTCGTTCGGGGCGATCCGGACGATCGAAGCGCTCCTGATCTCCGCCTTGCGGGCCTTCAGCGCGTCCCTTGTTGCGGCGTCGCCGACGCCGGCGGCTATTGCGGCTCTCGCTGTCGCCTTCCGCGTCGCCATCGTCGCCGTCGCTGCCTTGCACCTGTGATGTGGACTGGCTGGGGGCTGAAGCGGATGGCGACACTGCCAGGTCGGTGACAGCCACTTCACCCGACTTGATCAGCGCGATCTCCCAATCGGCCAGCGGCTCGCCATCGGGCCCGAGGATCACCTCTGCCTCGACCGGCGCTGCTGGCTGACCGTCGCCGGCCGGCGCCGGCGCCTCGGCTGATGCCTCGGCGACCTCGGCTGCGGATTCTGCGGCTACGCCGGCCTTGACAGGGTCCTTCGCGGCCTTCGTCGCACGGCCATTGCTTGCCGCCGCTGCCCCGCCGTCGGACGAGCCACCGCCGGTGGTCTCGAGGATCTTGTCGATCAGCGTTGCCTTTGCGGCGCGCGACGTGGTCTTGATGCCCAATGCCTGGGCGATTGCGAGCAGCTGCTCTTTGTCCTTGGATTCGAGCATCGACTGTTCGAGAGCTTCCGCGGCCACCGGCCACCTGCTTTCTGGGAACGACAGTGGGCTCGGCGTGTCAATGTGCACACGACCGGCGGCCACACCAGCGAGATGATTCGCCCTCTCCGCAACACCGCACGGACATGTCGACCAGAGCGGTTGCAGCGAGATGTTCGGGATTCCGAACGGATGAAACTGTAGCGAACGGGTGCGCGATGCGCAACGTGTTCCCAGATCACGCCGTTCGAAGCATGGTGCAGCCGTAGTCGGCCAACGCCTGGCAGCTGCGATCACCGAGACATTCGAGCAGCTGCCTGCCTCGCTCGTTTGCCGGATCGAGGTTGGCGGCGCCGATGACGGGAATCGACATCTGCAACATCACCGAGTCGAGGAAATCGTCAAAGGCCTCGTCCCACGAATACCCGCTGACACCTCGCTCGAGCAGGCCTTCGTACCACCGATGGATCAGCGCCTCGCCGTGTTCACGGCGCATCTCCGGGGTCAGGCTCTGAACGAGGAAGTAGCCGATGTCGAACGCACCGACCGACCGCACGCTCAGCTGCCAATCGATCACCGTGACCGGCGCGCCGGGTCGGTCGAAGAAGAAGTTGTCGAGTCGGAAATCCGTGTGCGTCAGCGTGGTCGGTCGGTTGGCCATCAGCCAGTCGTACGACGGCGGGAGTTGGGCGCCGATGCGTTCGCCGATCTGGAGAGCGGCCGGCGGGGCGGACGCGAACATGTCGGCGAACACGGGCCATGACTGGATGTATTGCTCGCCGACGCCCATGTACGCGGGGTTGTTCAGCGGTCGCAGCCAAGTCAGCTCGGCCAGGCGAGGCGAGTTCCACCATGCCGCGTGAAGTTGCGCGCCGACATCCATCACCGCGCGTGCATCGTCCAGAGATGCGCCGGCGACCTGATCGCCCACCCGCGCACCCCCGAGGTCCTCCATGAGTATCAGCGTGCCGGCGTCGTCGTCGCTGACTTCACTCAGGTACACCGCCGGTGTCGGCACTCCGAGGCCGATCGACGCGGCCTGCCGGTAGCACTCAGCCTCGGTTCGATAGAACCCGAACATCTGGGCGAGGTACTTGGCCATCGGGTCGTCGATCGGGAACTTGGCGATCATCACGTCGGGCAACTCCGCGCGATCGCCTTCGTAGGTCAGCCCCAACCGCGCCAGTTGACCGACGAACCCGACGCCGGCACCCAACGGCTCGGCTTGTACGCACGAGACCTTGCCATCGGTGAGATGGCCACCGCGTCTGAGCGCAGATGTGAGGTATGTCGCGGTCAGTGCAGCAATATCGGTCGGCAGCGCAAAGTTGTCCCCCATGGGTGAACGGTAGCGCTCCGGATCGGGTCGTCGAAACGGCTCGTCACGGAGTTCGTCGCCCGTGTCAGAGGCGAACTTGCTGCTCGATGAACTGCTTCACGGCGGCGAGGTCGTTGGGAAGTTCCGTGACGTACTCGGGCCGCGTCATCAGGTCCGCGAGATGCGCGGGCAGCTGCGGCCTGATCCCGGTCGCCCGTTCGACGGCGTCCGGGAACTTGGCGGGGTGTGCTGTCGCCAGCGAGACGATCTGTCCTGCCAGCGAAGATCGCAAACGCTGGGCGACACCCACGCCCACCGCGGTGTGCGGATCGATCAGCATCCCCGTGGCCTCGTAGGTGTTGCGGATGATGTCGACGGTGTCGGTGTCATCGAGCCGTGCGGCGGCGAACACGTCGTCGACATGTTCCGCACGCTGATCGACCTCGACCGACAGCGATCCCGCAGCGCGGAAGCGTTGCAGCTGTTCCGCCGTCTGACCACCATCGCGTCCGTTGATCTCGAACAGCAGACGCTCGAAGTTCGACGACACTTGGATGTCCATCGACGGGCTCAGGGAGGGCACGACAGGGCGCGTGCTCATGTCGTTGTCCGTGAAGAAGCGTGTGAGTATGTCGTTGGCGTTGGAGGCGACGATGAGCCGGCCGATCGGTGCGCCCATCTGCTTTGCGATCCACCCGGAGAACACATTGCCGAAGTTGCCGCTCGGCACACAGAAGTTGACCTCGCCTCGAAGATGATCCGTGGCGGTGACGTAATAGACGACCTGCGCCATGACCCGCGCCCAGTTGATCGAGTTCACCGCACTGAGGTTGACGCCATCGCGGAACCCCGCGTCGTTGAACATCGCCTTGACGAGGTCCTGGCAGTCGTCAAAGGAACCGTCGATGGCCACGACATGGGCGTTGGGCGAGTTGACCGTGGTCATCTGCCGGCGCTGCACCTCACTGGTGCGGCCGTTGGGATAGAGGATGACGATGTCGGCGTGCGCACAGTTCTTGACGCCGTCGATGGCAGCGGAACCCGTGTCGCCGGAAGTGGCTCCGACGATCGTCACCCGGTGACCCTGGCGCGACAGGACATGCTCGAACAGCCGTCCGACGAGTTGCAGGGCGATGTCCTTGAACGCCAGCGTCGGACCGTGGAAGAGCTCCTCGACGAACAACTCGTCATCGATCTGCACGAGCGGCACGACGGCCGGATGGGTGAAGGTGGCGTAGGCGTCGGCGCACATCGCCTCGAGCGTGTCGGAGGAGATGTCGTCGCCGACGAACAGTTGCATGATCTGCGCGGCCCGGGCCGAGTAGTCCATGCCGGCAACGGCGTGCGGAAGGCAAGGCCATTCAGCAGGCACGTACAGCCCGCCGTCGGTGGCCAGCCCGACCAGCAGGACCTCGGTGAACCCGAGCTCAGGAGCGCGTCCCCGAGTCGAGACGTACCGCACGTCAGCCGCCGATCACACGGAGCAACCCACCGATGTTGCGAACCACATCGAGATCGCGCAGCTCGCGGACAGTTGCCTGCACCGCGGATTCACGGGCCTCATGGGTGATGAACACCAGACGAGCTTCGGGACCGTTGCCCTCCTGCTCCGCGGCGCGAATGCTGACGTCGTGGCGGGCGAACACACCCGTCACCGCGTGCAGCACACCCGGTTTGTCGGCGACGTCGAGGCTCAACAGGTACTCCGCCGACGTCTCGTCGATCGCCCTGATGTGGGCGCGGCCGAAGGTTCCGATCGATCCATGCGTGCCTTTCGACAGGTTGACGGCGGCATCGATGACGTCGCCGAGCACAGCGCTGGCGGTTGGCGAGCCCCCGGCTCCGCGCCCGTAGAACATCAACGAGCCGACCGCGGCGCCCTCGACGAACACCGCGTTGTAGCTGCCGTTGACGCTGGCGAGCGGATGGGCCACAGGAACCATTGCCGGGTGCACCCGAACCGCGATGTCGCCGGTTGCTTCGTCGATCTCGGCGATCCCGAGAAGCTTGACGACGTAACCGAGCCGCTTCGCCATTGCGATGTCAGCAGACGTGATGCTGCTGATGCCCTCGTGGTACACATCGCCGGCGACGACCTTGGAGCCGAACGCGATCGTGGCCATGATCGCCGCCTTCGCGCCGGCGTCGAAACCCTCGACATCGGCCGTCGGGTCCCGTTCGGCGAAGCCGAGGGCCTGGGCCTCAGCCAGCGCACCGGAATAACCGGCACCTTCCTCCGTCATCTTGGTGAGGATGAAGTTGGTCGTGCCGTTGATGATGCCCATCACCCTGGTGATCGGCTCACCACGCAGGCTCTCGCGGAGAGCGCGGATGATCGGAATGCCGCCGGCGACGGCAGCCTCGAACAGCAGGTCGACGCCGGCCTCGTCGCTTACAGCGAAGAGCTCGGTGCCGACATTGGCGAGCAGCTCTTTGTTGGCGGTGACCACGGGTTTGCCGGCGCGCAACGCTGTGGTGATCAGCTCACGTGCCGGTTCGATGCCGCCGATGACCTCCACCACGAGATCGACGGACGGATCCACCACGACGGAGTGAGCGTCGCGGGTCAATACGCCATCGGCGAGATGCACATCGCGCTCGCGGCTGAGGTTCCTCACCGCCACCGCGCTGACTTCGAGACGCACTCCGGTGCGCGCCTCGATCGTGGCCTGCTGCGCAGTCACCAAGTTGACGAAGGCGGAGCCGACGTTGCCGCACCCCAGAACACCGATCCGCACGAGCGTGGTCACGGGCGGAAGGCTACGAGGTGCGCTGTCGCTGCCGAAACCTTTTGTGGCCCGTATCAGGAGTTCCAGCGGTCAGGAGTCGTGCCAGCTCAGGAGTTCTTCCGGTCCGGGGTTGGGACCGTTGATGCCTTGCGGCGACTGAGAAGCGAAGCGATCGATCCGCTGCCGACCAGGATGGCGGCGATCACCAGACCGCCGGTGCCGGCGCCTGTCTTGGGCAGTTGTGCGCGCGTGGTCGTGGGTGTTGGCTTGGGCTGCGGCACGAGCGAGGCCTTGTCCGGGTTCGCCGGCGGAGCAAGGGCGGGAGCGTCAGCTGCTGAATCGACGCAAGCCTGGTGCTGAATACCTTTGTCATCGGTGATCACGGTGGGCACACCCTGGGCGCAGACGAGAGGATCGCAGGAGATGACAGTGCTGACGCTGGCATCGTTGCCGTTGAACTGAACCGGAACGATCACCGATCCGTCCGACAAGCCGGCGACCGTGACGACTTGGGACGCACCAGGGTCGAGGTCGATCACCGA
>JANPGV010000070.1:0-16598 GCA_031424145.1 Ilumatobacteraceae bacterium | reverse complement strand
TCAGGGTGGCCACCAACGCCTCCGACATCAACGTGGGCATCGACGATCCGAACACGAAGGACGACCTCATTTCGGCTCTGCGTGCAATCGATGGCGTCAGCTCCCTCGCTGTCTTCGACGAGTTGTTCGTGCGCCCACAGGACTCCAACTACTTCCCCGACTACGACCTGTTGGCCGTTGCCCCACGAACCGCGCAGGACGGACGGACCCTGAACAGGCCGGTGATCACCCAAGGTCGAGCCGCCGATCCCACTAGCGACGACGAGGTGGTGATCAACGCCCAGCTGGCGGAAGCGTTGAGGGTGTCGCCAGGCGACCGAATCAACTTGGAGTCAATGTCTGGCGATTGGATCGATCTTGCTTACAACGGTGGCGACCCGGGGCCACCCGACGGACCTCGGGTTGCGACGACCGTGGTAGGCATCGCCCGTGGGTCGGCCGACTTCGGCCGATTGAAAGCTGTGTTGTACCTCACTCCTGCATTCACGGCCCGTTACGGCGCTGACATCAACGCGTATCCGTTCATCGAGGCAGGGGCGTCCGAAGGAGCCCGGGATCGACTCCATCGTGAAGGACTGGCCGGATTCCCGGATGCGGAGGTCGGACCATCGCAATTCGCGGATGATGCAACGACAGACACCGCTCTGGGGACGATCGCGACAGCCTTGCGTTGGTTGGCCGGCGCAACTGCCGCTGCGGGCTCGGTGGGCATCGCCGCCGCCGCGCTGAGCATTGCCCGTTCGGCGCGGCGGCGCGCGGTCCCGTTGGTGGCCTTGGGATGGACTGCACGCGACAGTCTCGCGGCGTCCGTTGGCGCGCTCGCGCCATGGCTGGTCGCCGGCGTGGCTGGCGGCCTCATCGCCGGCATTGTTGCTTCGCCTCGCACGCTCATCGACCTGGCCCGGGAAGCAGATCCGGCGCCCGACGCTGTGGTCGTGTACCCGGTGATCATCGCCGCGGTCGCTGCCGTGGCGACCGCGGCAATCGTCGGGCTCGTGGCCGTGTCGTGGCGACGCCCCTCCTTGGTCCGCTCCGGGGGCCTGTCGTCGCGGCGGGTGATCGCGCCGCTGGGTCGGCCGCTCACACTTGTGCTCGGCGGTCGCAACGCGCTGTGGGGGGGACCAGCAGGCAACGGCGGACGCCGTAGCAGGGCAAGCCGCGGAGCACTGGCTGTGGCTGCCACCGCTGTGACGGCGGCGATTGCAACTGTGATCATCAGTGCCTCCATCGGCCGCCTCCAACAGGAGTCGGCGTTGAGCGGGCGCGGGCCCAGTCGAACCATCGACAGCGGCGAATCCGTCGACGTCGCCGACCGAGCGCTCTCGTTGTTCGCCAATGATGACCGGGTGCCGTCGTTCGCCGCAGTCCACATCGCATTCGGCATCTCCATCGACGGAAGCGACGACGTCACGACCATGGTGTTCGACCTCAGGCGCGGAACATTCGATGCGACGGTTCTTCGTGGGCGGCTCCCTCAGTCACCCGACGAGGTGGCCCTCGGCCCGGCAACGCTCGAGCGAGCGCACATACGCGTAGGCGACACCATCACGATGTCCGGACCGTCCGGACGAGGCCGCTTCCGCATCGTCGGCTGCCTGCTCTTCCCAGAGGGCGACCTGAGCTTCGACGATGGCGCGGCGCTCACTCTCGGAGGAGCCGATCTGCTGCTCGGCATCACCCACGATGCCGCCCAGCTGCACTCGGTCCAGTTCAGATGGGCGGCAGCGGTCGACGCCGCCGCGGCCGACGCACGGCTAGCCGACCTCGGCATGCGACCATTGACCGCTGACGCTCAGATCCGCCCAGGCGCTGTCACGAACCTCGAACGAGTCAAGCAGATGCCGCACTACCTCGCCCTGTTCATCGGTCTGCTGTTCGTAGTGACCCTGGCGCACACGCTCGCCGCAGACAGACGGTCTCGGTCGCGTGATCTGTGCACGCTTCGTGCCATGGGCATGACGCCTCGGGCAACAGGTGGAATCGTCGCTGCGCAGGCCTTGACCATTGTGACCATCGCCGCCGCGATTGGATTCCCGCTGGGCCTGATTGTCGGTGGACGCGTATGGATCGTCATCGCTGACAGAACCCACGTGGCCATCAGCATCGTCCGACCGGCGTCGGATTTGATGGTCACCATCGCGGTCGCGTTCGCGATCACTGCGATCATCGCCGCGTTGGCGATGCGTCGCGTGCGCGGGGCGCGTCTCTCCGAGGCCCTTCGCGTCGAGTGATGCGCGACCTGCGTGTCGCCGGCCCACTCGGCGTCACCGCGATCTCGAACTCTCCGGCCGATGCCCAAACGCGGTTCGAGCGCTTGGAAACATCACTCGTCTCGCCTCTGCTACCCAGCCCGAGCCGATCGTGAACCAGAACGGTTGGACTTGCGCCAACAACGTCCCCGTCGCGTTGCCGCTGCCGCCCAGACCGAGCAGGGCTCGGTCGAAGGCGACTGCTTGGTACTTCGGTCGGTCGGTGGATCTGGCAGCAAGGGTGATGTCGGTCACTCACAGAGGTCAGTGCGTATTCACCGACTACGTGCGCGGTTCTGCGGCGATTCGTTCGACCGATCTTGGTATTCACGTCTGCGTGATATCGAGGCGCCGGTTCATCTGAATCAGCTCGGCGACGGCAAGTTCGCGCCGTTGTGGAGCCTTGGCGTCGGGACCCGTTGTTGCCGTCGTACGAGGAACGTTACCTGTCGTTCGTGTTGAGCCTCGTCCGCGCCCCGTTGACTCGGGTGATCTACGTGACGTCGCTACCGATCATGCCGCGGCTGCTCGACTATTATTTGCAGCTCACTCCTGGTCTCGATGACACGGTGTGGAGCCGGCTGATCCCCGTGTCAATGGGAGATCCCTCCCCGCGTCCGCTCACGCAGAAGATCCTCGAACGACCGTTGCTGATCGAGCGCCTGCGGCGTCTGATCACGACACCGGACCATGTGGTTGTTCTTCCGTTCGTGACCACCGAGCTCGAGGCGCGGCTCGCCCTCGAGCTCGATGCGCCGATCTACGGGCCGAACCCTTCGTTGCGTCACCTCGGCACCAAGACCGGCAGTCGCAGCGTATTCGCCGCGGTTGGCGTGCCCCACGCCGCGGGTGTGGAGGGTTTGCGCACTGAAAGTGATCTGCTCGATGCACTGGAGCACATCGTTGCGACAAGTCAACCTGATGGCGCCATCGTCAAGCTCGACGATGCGGTCAGTGGATTCGGCAACGCGCTGATCGATCTGACCGACGCGCGCGATCGAGACGAGCTTCGCCGACGCATCCGCGCTATGCAGCCGGAGAACGAGGCGATGTCTCCGGGCGAGTTCCTGGACGCCCTGGCGGTCGAGGCTGGCGTTGTTGAGGAGCGCCTGACCGGGCACGACTTCCGCAGTCCGAGTGTGCAGCTGCGCGGCAGCCCAGAAGGACTGACCGAGGTCCTCAGCACACATGACCAGATCCTGGGCGGGAAGTCCGGGCAGACATACTTCGGATGCCGCTTCCCCGCCGAGCCCGGGTACGCGAGCGACCTCGCCCGACACGGCACTGCCATTGCCGAGGAATTGGTGCGCCACGGCGTGATCGGACGCTTCGCGGTCGACTTCGTCGCCGCCCGAACCGATCACGGTTGGGCGCTCCATGCGATCGAGATCAACCTGCGCAACGGCGGCACCACCCATCCCGCGTTGACGTTGTTGGCGCTCACCGAGGGCGACTACATTGCCGACGAAGGACGCTTCGTGGTCGACGGTGTCGACAAGCACTACGTCGCGACCGATCATCTTGAGGCACCAGGACTCGATCGTCTGACACCCGACGACGTGTTGGATCTCATCGATGAACGCGGCCTCGGCTGGGACGCCGAGTCTGCGACGGGTGCGGTGCTGCACATGGTGAGCGCTGTGGGCGTCGCCGGCCGAGTCGGCGTCACCGCGATCGCAAACTCGGCGGTCGAGGCGCAGAACCGGTTCGAAACGTTGCAGCAATCGCTGACCAACCTCGCTGCGTCGAGCGCCTGACCGACAACACTGCGGAACGCGCACCGTCAACGCGTACGGCGTGGACCGCCTGTAAGCGTGAAGGGGGATCAGTTGATGGCGACCACGGCGTAGACGAGAGTGGTGAAGCGTTCACGGGCCGCCGCACACTCGTCGAGTTGAAGCTGCACCTCGGTTCCATCGACGGCGTCCAAGACGTCGCGGGCCCGAAGTTCACGATGCCAGCGACGGAGACGGTCGACGTTTTGTTCTTCCTCTTCGAGCTCTGCGACGTGAACTTCTCGTTGTGGATTTCCTTGTCGATCTCGCCGAGAGACTTCCCGCACTCTGACTGGAACTCGGACCACTCGGCCCGTCGGGCATCGTCGTAGGCCGCCGGTTACGTAGTCGTTGTGCACATGGGTCTCGAACACGTGGGTCAGACGCAGGCGACGCTCAGCCAGCAACGCCTCGATTCTGTCGATGTCACGTTGCGGATCGACAGCGGCGGCCACGTCGCCGTCGATGATCACATAGATGCGATCTCCCAGCGCCTTCGTCTCGATCGAGGTCGCTCATCGCCGCTCGATGCGGATCGAGTCGAGCTCGGCGGCGGCGAAATCAGCGTGAGCCACCGCCGACGGCCCCGGCCACAATTCCGTGCTGATGACGATGATTGTGCCATCCAGGTCGAGGACCCACAAGGTCTCGATTTGGCCCGGTTCGTAAGGAAGTGATCCCCCCGGCCGCGCTTCGAAGCCGTCGGGTTGGGGCCAGCTTCGGAAGTCGGGGAAGGTCACCGGACCAGTGGACGTTCTTGTCCGACCAAACCTGGTGCTGCAGGCGGACATGTCAGCGGGGGCGGTGCGTTGGAATGCTTTGCCGGCGTAGCCGTCGATGGAGATGTCCGCCGGGGCGGTCACGTCCGCCCATCCCCCCTGCTGCTCCCTGAGCGCAGCAACGACGCCGTCGACGGTTGCCACGGGCCCCGGGTAATACCCATCGCTCGGGTGGCACGCGTCTGAGAACACCTTGCCGATTCGGCTGAACCACAGGTACCCGATGCGGTCCTGCCAGATGTCCCCCTCGGCGTTGGATATGTCTGTCCACCCGGTGCCGAGAGTGACGAAGATCCGCGGCGTTTTTGTTCCATTGACAGAGTCGACGAAGTACGTGCCCGGAACCAACGACGTCCCCTTACCGGTCGCGTTGGGCAACGCCCGCGGAGCCGTGGTCGGGGGCACGGTCGCGGTCGAGGACGGTTCGTCCGCTGGCGTCACGTCGTCGGCATCACGAATCACCACGAAGGCCACGGCGACAACGGCGGCTGCGGCGGCCAGGATGCCGGCGACCACGACCCGCATCGGCCTTTTCTGCCGGGGCTCGGCTGCGTCCGTGGTCTTGACATCGATCATGGTCACTACCTCCCCGGTGAACTGACCGGGCGACCATGTGTCCGAGGCCGGTCTGTTGTCGAGAACCTTGAGCTCAACGCGCGACCAGGTGTCCGGGACGCGCACGTGGTCGAGAAGCTTGAATCGGTCCGCTACCGCGGAGTCGAAGTCGTCAGGCATGCTCGTCCTCCTTGATCGTGTGGCGCAGCGTGGCGTGGGCCCGATGCAGCTGCACCCGCACAGTGCCGGCGCTCGTCCCGAGCAGCTCGCCGATTTCGGGTGACGTGTACTCGCCGACGTAGCGCAGCGCGACGCAGGCCCGCTGTTGCGGGGACAGTTCGGCTAACAGGCCCAAGAACTCAGCGACGGAATCGGTCGGTGGTGTCGAGCCATCCGCCGGCCGGACGTCGCTGGAGCGCGATCTCGCCGCCAGCAGCCCCGAGGCGATCTGGAACGCGCTGCGCCACACCCACGCGGCGACGTCGTCGACGGCGTCGCCCCGCCGCAGGACCTGAGCGAAGGCCTCGGCCTCAGCGTCGCTCGCCAACTCGACGTCACCGGTGTACGACAGCAGCGACCGCCAGAGGCGGGGATGCACGGCGCGATACACCGTCTCCACCCGGTTCTGATCGCTCACATCGCCCATCATCACCCTTATAGGGCTCCGACGGGGGGGATTCGTTAACACGGCTGCTCACATTCGCCGTAAACTTCCCCCGGCGTCGGGTGACTTCTCGGACGGCGACGTAGCAGATCTGGCGTGGTGGTTCTCGGGTAGTGAGCGTGGCGCACCAGCGGGTTCGGCTTGCTTGTGACTGCAGAAACGCTCAGGCGCCCACGCGTGACAGCAGCCGGCGGTACTGGTCGATCGTTGCAGGCAACACACGCAAGTGCACCACGATTCCGACTGGCTTCTCGACCAGATCGACTACCTCGCACACCGCTGGCGTCAACGGAGAGCCCGCAACCACTACCTCGCCCGGTTGGATGATCGACGGATCGGCCGCCTCATCGAGGAACGTCCACACGAAGCCAGTTTCGTCCTCGCTATTCAGATCAGCTGGGATGTCAACTCGTGTCATCGCTCCTCCTCTCGTCCCTCAGCGTAGGGGTTGACGATCAGGTTGCCGAACGAGGTGGCCAGATCATTGGCACCGTCGAGACTCGACATCAGCGCTCATGTCGACACCGTCAGCAAGGACGCCGCGGCGGCCGCGGCCTGAGCCTGTTGGCCGGGCACGACGTGGCCGTAAGTGTCGAGAGTGAAGCTCACCGATGCATGCCCCAGTCGCTCGCTGACGACTTTCACGTTGACTCCGGCCATGAGCAAGTGTGACGCGTGGGTGTGACGGAGATCGTGGAGACGGATCCGCGGGACGCCGGCGGAAGCGACCAGGCGTCCAAATGCCTGCCCGATCGAGCTGGGACGTATCGGGTCGCCAATCTCGTTGGTGAACACCCGATCGCCTGCTGGCAAGGACACACCAAGGCGGAGCAACAACTCGCGCTGCTCGTGTTGATGCCGTTCGAGCATCGCCACCGTGTCCGGGTCAAGGTCGATCGTCCGTCGGCTACGGCGGGTCTTGGGAACATCGACCACCTCTTCGCCATCGACCACCGTTACTGCTTGCGCAATCGTCAAGGCACACGCTCGCAGATCGACATCGGACCATCGCAATCCGACCGCCTCGCTTCGACGCATCCCTGTCATCGCCAGCAGCCGGAACAGGACTTCGTTGCGATTGCCCTCGATCGATCGAAGGAAGGCCGACAACTCAGGCGGAGTCCACACGTGCATCTCGGGGCCTTTCGACCGAGCAGTTGTGAGCGACGGCGCATTCGCGAGACGGGCAACGTTGCGCGTGACCAAGCCTTTGCGCTCTGCATCGTGCAGCAACTTGTTGACCACCGCGTGCACGTGGTGGACAGAAGTCAGCGACAAGCCTTTCCCCGTTCGCCCTCCCGACTTCAGCAGCGACCTGTACATGGCGTCGAGATCGGTCGCTCGCAGTTCTTGCAACGCAACATCGCCGAGACGAGGCAGGACGTACGAGTCCAGCGCGCTGCGGTAGCCACGCAGCGTTGTTCCCTTGCGCCCTTGGTTCTCGAGCCCGGCGAGCCATGGTTCGACGAACCCGCGAATCGGCATTCGGCTCGGTGCAACGAACGTTCCCGCCTGATGAGCGGCGAGCAAATCGGTCAACGACGACTGCGCCTCCTTCTTCGTGCGGAACGAGCGTTTAACCTGTCGGCGCTTTCCGCCCTCTTGCCAGGTGGCGTGCGCGACCCACGACGCTGCTCCGGAAGGCGTCTCCCGGCGGTACACCGTGCCGCTGGCCATGAAATGACGTTACCACGGCGTTACCACGCAAGGCGGCGAAGATCGCCTCTGCTCAGAACGATGCTGTGACCAGCATCTATATGGCGCCCCCGGTAGGATTCGAACCTACGACACACGGTTTAGGAAACCGATGCTCTATCCCCTGAGCTACGGGAGCGAAACCGCATCACACCTGCCTACGGCTCTCAACACGCTATCGAAACGGGCGTGTGAGAACGGCAGAACTCCAAGACCTACCTCCACCGGGTCCCTTCGGCGGCGCATCGTCGACTCGATGGATAATCTCAGTGGCCGAGGCGATCGGAGGCAAGGTTGGGCCGCACGGGCAAATGGTTGTTCGTTCTGGTGTGCGGCATCCTCGGCCCCGCATGCGGCGGCGGCGGCGAATCGGAAGGTGATCCGATGCCGGCCGAGGCGAGCACGATTCTCAACGCGTCGTCAGCGGCGATGGCACAAGTGACGAGCGTTCGCTTCGACCTCAGTCGCTCGGGCGCCGACGTGTACATCGACCAGTTCGAGTCGCTTGCTCTGGACAAGATCAAGGGCCGGTTCTCGGCGCCCAGCAGCGCAGACGCAGTGCTCAGCGTTACCGTCGACGGATCGCTCAAGACGGACCTCGGCGCGGTGGCCCTCGACGGAAAGGTGTGGCTTTCCAATCCCGTCACCGGGAAGTTCGAGGTGCTCGACACCGGGTATGACATCGATCCCGCGACATTCTTCGATCCGAAGCGCGGTTGGGGCCCGCTCATGCGCTCGTTGACCGACGTTGTTCTGATCGGTGTCGAGAACCGCGGCGGGAAGCGCTATCACGTCCGCGGGGTCGGGCCCCCGGCACAGATGGAGATCGTCACGGCGGGTCTCGTGCGCGATCAGGACGTGACGATCGACTTCTGGCTGAAGCGCGACACCGCCCTCGTCACTGCTGCCGAGTTCTCAACGGTGTTCGAGGGCAAGACCACCGACTGGGTGATCGAGCTCAGTGACTATGGAGGGAAGTTCGAGATCAAGACGCCCAAAGTCGATGGGTGACGCCGTTGATCCTCTGTCAGTTGGACGTCGGCAGGCCTCGCCACGCGCCGTCCTGGCAGCCGTCGGATTCTCGGTGTTCGTTGCTGCCGACGACCTCACCGTCGTCGCCACGATGCTGCGCCCGATCATCGGCGATCTCGGGCTCGGATTACCCGACGGCCTCGATGACGCCGCCTGGATCGTCAACGCCTACCTCATCGCGTTCGTCGCGGTCATGCCGATCGCGGGGCGCGTCAGCGACATCGTCGGCCGGCGGCGCACGTTCGTCGCGGCCTACGCGCTGTTCATCGTCGGGTCGATCATCATCCCGACATCGTCGTCCCTCGGTCCGTTCCTGTTCGGCCGCGTGCTCACCGCGATCGGGGGCGGTGCGATGGTGCCTGTGGCGCTCGCGGTGGTCGCAGACGTGTATCCGGAACGGACGCGCGCGAGGTCCCTCGGCGTACTCGGCGCGATCGAGACGCTCGGTTGGGTGTGGGGTCCGCTGTACGGCGCGATGCTCGTTCGATTTCTTTCGTGGCAGTGGCAGTTCTGGCTCAACGTCCCGCTCGCTGTCGTAGGGGTGGCCGTCACGTGGCGGGTGCTCGAAGGTCACGACCATCCACGGCGCTCGTCTCGCATCGACTGGATCGGTGGCCTGCTGGTCACGGCCTTTCTGGTGTCGCTGAACCTCGCGCTGCTCGGCAACGCGGAGATTCAGAGCGTCACCGGGCTCGATGAGCTCACAGGCGGATCAGGACCAGATCTTCGGTGGCTGTATGGAGTCGCAGTCGTCGCCGGGGCCGCGTTCGTGTGGCACCTGCGTCGGGCCAGCGACCCGTTGATCGACGCACGCCTGTTCCGCGGCCGCAACCTGCGGCTGGCCCTCTTCGCCAACTTCGTCGTCGGTGCGGCGCTGGTGATCGCGATGGTCGACGTGCCGATCTTCGTCAACGCGGTGGAGATCGATCTCCAACGAGCGGCGCTCATCTCTGGCTGGGTCCTCGCCGTGTTGACGACGTCGATGGCAATCACGGCATACGTCGGTGGCCGCCTCACCCAGCGAACGTGGTACGGCCCACCGGTTGTCGCCGGTTTGGTCGCCGCCACGGTGGCGTACGCAGCGATGGGCTTCACATGGAACGGTCACACGTCCTACGTCCTCATCGCGATGCAGCTGGCGGTGCTGGGCGCGGGCTTCGGTCTCACGGTGGCACCGACCAACGCTGCGGTCATCGCCGGTGCCGCTCCTGACCAACGGGGAGCAGCGGCCGGCCTGGTGATGGTCACGCGGCTGCTGGGCTTCAGCGTCGGGCTCTCCGCCCTCACCGCGTGGGGCCTCGCCCGCTTCAACAGTTTGCGCGGCGACATCGACCTTCCCCCGCTCACGGATCCCGGCTTCGAGTCAGCCCTTCGCAATGCGTCCGAGGAGCTGACCTCGAAGGCGATTGCCGAGACCTTCCTCGCCACAGCGGCCGTGACCGCGATCGGCGTGGGCGCGGCGCTGGCCATGCGTCGGCGTCCGGGCGGGCCCGACGTGGAGTCCGAAGTCACTGACCCGGCGATGGACCAACCGTCGCTGGAACGCCCGATCGAACAGACAGGAGTAGCCATGCCCTCATGGTTGAATCGCCATCTCGGCCTCGTTCTCGGTGCCTTCGCACTTCTGCTCATCGGCGCCTTCGTATGGATAGCCATCCTCATGTCGCAAGTACACAAGACGCGACAGGATCTGCACCGGGTCGAGGCGGGTGCGGCGATCTTCGCCTCCCAGGTTCAGGGCTTCCAGACCAAGGTCAGTGAGCTCGCTCCAAACGTGTCGGCCGGTTTGGACGAGGCGATCACCGGGCTCGAGTCGTTCGGCAGCTCAACGGTCGAGTTCAACGTTCCGATCGACGAAAACGTCCAGTTCCAGACCGACGTCGTGATCGACCGCGACATCGAGGTGCCGATCAAGACGACCCTGCCGATCAACGAATCGTTCGACACGACGATCAAGGTCGCCGGTCCGTTCGGGATCGATATCCCCCTCGACGTGACCGTGCCGGTCAAGATCGACGTTCCCATCGACCTCCGCGTCACCGTACCCATCCACGAGACGGTCCCCATCGACGCGAACGTCCCGGTGAAGGTCGACGTCCCGATCAGCGTCGATGTCAGCAAGACCCAACTGGCCGAGCTCTCCAAAGCGCTTGCCGCGGGACTGAGGTCGTTCAAAGAGGTGCTTGCCGGGCTCGGAGGCTGACATCGTGCTCAGAGACGATTTGCGGCCAGATCGTCTCTGGTAGCGCGAGCCATCCGCTTCGCTCGGTACATGGCCACATCGGCCTGGCGGACGAGGGTCATCGGGTCGGTATCCGCGTCGCACAGTGCGATCGCCACGCCGACGCTGGCCCGCAGCGGCACGACGCCGTCGCGCGACGACAGGCTGTGCCGGGCCAGGTTCTCGTTCACTCGCTCGGCCACGGCGTCGCCGTCGCCACTGTGGTTGTCGCACAGCACGACGAGAAACTCGTCGCCACCGAGCCGGCCGACAACGTCGCAGATGTCGGTGGAGTCGAGGATGGCTTGTGCGGTGGCGGTGACTGCGGCGTCACCGAGTTCGTGGCCGTAGTTGTCGTTCAGTTGCTTGAGGCCGTCGAGGTCCATGAACAGTACGGCCACTGTCTCGCCGGCATGCCTGCGTCGGGCGACGTCGGTGGTGAGGTAGTCGATCACCGCGGCGCGGTTGAGTAGGCCGGTGAGTCGGTCGTGGGTTGCGGCCTCGTGCATGAGCTGGCGCTGCTGCTCGCGCTCGCGGATCTTGGCGGCGAGCGAGTCGAGCGTTGCCTGAAGGGCGTGGCCGGTGCGTCCGGGCAAGGGAATCGCCAGTTCCGGATGGGAGAAGTCCTCGGTCGCGAGAGCGACGGCTCTCGCCTCGACCGCTTTCAAGGTCAAGGCCATGTCATTGAATGCCATGGTGGTGGCAGCGATCTCGCGAGGGCCGGACTTGGGTAGACGTTCAAGCTCGAAGTCGCCGTCGTGGACCTGCGCGGCCGCATCGGCCAACCTCCTCAGCGGCTGGGTCAGCACCTGGGCGGCCACTACCACGGCGGCAAGGACGACCACGACCAGCACTACGACGACCGTGAGCTCCTCCGCGAATTGGCGGGTGGCTTTGGCAGCCTGCGTCAGCGCTGAATCCTGCAGATCCTGAGACGCGGCAACGACCAAGTTGCTGAGGTCGCTCACGTAGCCGATGCCGGAAGCCAGCGCTTTACCCGCGCCCGCCAGATCGCCGGCAAACGGCGAAGGATCACCCGTGGCGGCAACGGTTAGTGCCTGCTGGATCGCCGCTGCGAATTGTTGATTCGCCGGCTTGGCCTGCATCCCGTCCCACGCCGCTTGTGCCAGCGGGCTCAGATGTCCGGCGAATTGACTCGTCGCGACGTCGTACACGCCAGCGGCCTCGATGAGCCTCTGTCTACCGACGGCGTCACCGACGCCCTCGAGAACCAAAGCGGATCCCTCGAGCAGACGGGTACTGCTGAGGAACGCTTGGTAAGTCTGGACAAGCGTCGAGGCGTGCACCCCGAACGATCCCGGTGACCCCCATTCCGAGACGTCCGCCTGCAACTGGTCGTACGCCTGGTACCACAAGGTGTCAATGTCGAGCGACATCCGAGCCATGAACGTGCCGACGTCGGCATACGCGACGGAGTTCGCCACGACCTTGACGCTGAGGGCTTTCAGTTCGGCGACGTCTTCGCGAAGTGTTGGCGACGAGAAGTCCGGAAACACATCGATCGACGCGATGGCCTGGTCCAGCTGCTCCGCGAACGGAACGGCAGGAAGGAGAAACGAGTCCAGTACCGTCGTGCTGATTCCGATGCCAGCGGCGTAGGAAACGGCCGCGATCGGTGACGACAAGGAGTTGAGCTGGGCCCGAGCCGATGCGACCGCCTGCAGTTCAGCGGCGTCATTGGCGACGAGCCGGGCTTGCTGACGGAAACCCCAAGCTGATGCGAGCCGGGAGCCGGCGAGGTACCCGGTCGAGAGCATCGGGACCAGCACCACCAGAATCAGGACAAAACGGACACCAAAACGCCAGCGCGGCTTCTTCGTACGGACGCGCTCGAATGGCTCGAGTTCCGACGTGGAACTCGATTCTCCAATTCGTGCGTTGTCGGTACCTCGCGTAGGGTCCGCCGCAGTTCCCACCACGCCCTCCGGTTCCGTGAAGCTTGATGCAATCGTGCGACTCGTCGCCGTCAATTCGCCAGAGTCAAAGGTCCTCTTAAACCAGGACCTCACCATCGGTTATCCCGAGGTCCGAGTCAACGTGATGGCTCGCGGCCGGCTCCCAATCGACGTAGAAGCCGGCACAAGCTTCAGTGTTGGTGAATCGGCGTCCGCTGATCGCGGTGACCTCGAGCACGATCCAGTGGAACCGCCCGTCGGTCACCAGGGGATAGGTGTTCGGCAGTTCTTCCAGGCCGACGCCCCGCTTGAGCTGTCCCCGCACGATCACGCTCCACGCGTTGAGGCGATCAGGGTCAGTGTGGTCGACCTCGAACGATGATGGTCCCTCGTATCGGGCCATGGCGGTGCGCGGGGTCGTGCGCACGACGATTCGGAAGAAGTCGCCAGTCTCCATCACGCGATAGTTGACCGGGAACGCCAGCGGATAGCCGTACTCGACTATGCACAACCGCCCGACGGTCTCCTGATGCAGCAACTCGATGCTTTCACGCTCGGGAATCACAAATGGGGTAGCTCCCATTTCGATCACCTCTCTCCACTCGTACGAAGTCGCGGATGAGTGACAGCGACTGGACAATCGGCATGTCCGGCGACCGTCAACGCGACAGAACCGAACAGCGCTGTCTTGAAGCCGCTTCGACCACGTGAACCGATGGCGATGAGGTCCGCGTTCTGGCTGAGCTGGATCAATGTCGGGCCGGCTGAACCATCTATGAGCAAACCGGTGACGGCCGCGTCGGTTCGACTGCGGCATTCGTTGATCGCGACGTCGAGCAGATGCTGCGACTGAGATCGGGCAACGTCACGCTCGACGACATGCACCACACACAACTCTGCTCCGTGAACCGAGGCCTCTTCGCATGCCCAATCCATCGCTGCTGCGGCTGCACTCGAGCCGTCGACACCGACGACGATCCGTCGCACCGCGTCGAGTCGCGAGCCGCGAACGACAACAACTGGACACGGGCTGCGACGCGACGCCGTACCGCTCAGCGATCGCCGAAGGAGGCTCCTACCCGACCCCTGGTCGGAAGATGCGAGCACCAACAGGTCGGCAAGGGCCGCTGTTCCCATGAGGGTGGGAATGGCGGAGCACTTGGCGACGCGCAGCCGCACATTGCGTGCGGCGGCCTCGCGGCGTGCCCACCGCAGAGCCGCCCATGACCCACGGGACCCGTCGAACCCGACAAGAACCCGTGGTGACAACGGCTGTGGTCTGCCGTTCGTCTCGTATGCGAGGTCCAAACTCATGCAGTAACTGTGCTGATCTACCCCCGCACACCACTAGAGGCTTCTGTCACGACATGCGCAGGTTCGGGCGATACCTGGGCAGTCGACGCGGGCTCTGCGGATAGCGTCGCTGCGTGACCGAGCCCCGTACCGACGCTGCCACCGGACTGACCAGTGCAGAAGTTGCAGAGCGAGTTGGGCGAGGGCTGACGAACGCGATTCCGAACGCACCAACGCGCAGCGTCGGTCAGATCGTGCGCGGCAATGTGTTCTCGCCGATCAACCTCATCGTTGCGATCTTGGCGGCATTGGTGATCGCGGCCGGATCACCGAAGGACGCGTTGTTCGGCGGCGTCATCATCGCCAACAGTGTGATCGGCGTTGTGCAGGAACTGCGCGCAAAGAAGGTTCTCGACACGTTGCGCGTGGTCAACGCACCCAAAGCCCACGTCGTGCGCGACGGCAAGGTAGTCGAACTGCAGACTCACGAGTTGGTGTTGGACGACGTCGTCGAGTTGCGTACTGGCGCGCAAGTGGTGGCCGACGGCATCGTGCTGACACGAGAGAACCTGGAGATCGACGAGTCCTTGCTGACCGGCGAAGCCGACCCGGTGGTCAAAGACGATGGCGACGAAGTCCTCAGTGGCAGTGCAGTCGTCGCGGGCACGGGACGAGTGGTCGTGACGAAGGTGGGCTCCGAGAACTACGCCGTGAAGCTGGCCGAGGAGGCGCGCCGATTCACGTTGGTCAACTCACCTCTTCGCAACGACGTGAACCGCATCGTCAAGTGGGTCGGATACCTGATCATCCCAGTGGGGCTGCTGCTGGCCAGCAGTCAGTTCCTGCGCCGCAACCAGGGCTGGCAGCAGTCGATCATCAGCACCGTTGCGGGTCTGGTCGGCATGGTTCCGGAAGGTCTCGTGCTGCTCACCAGTGTCGCGTTCGCGGTCGGTGTCGTCCGTCTGGCACGAAAGCGCTGTCTCGTGCAGGAACTGCCCGCAATCGAAGTTCTCGCCCGGGTCGACGTGCTTTGCGTCGACAAGACGGGAACTCTCACCGCCGGCACCCTCGAGCTCTCCGACGTGCAACCGATAGGAGGCGCCCAGCGCGCCTCGATCGACGCCGCGCTTTGTGCGATCGCCCAACTCGACCCGGACCCGAACGCCACTGCACGCGCCTTGCGCGCGGCGTACAGCGAGCCGAGCACGTGGCACGCGACCGGTCGGGTGCCGTTCTCCTCGGCCCGTAAGTGGAGCGCGATGAGCTTCGCCGAGCAAGGAAGTTGGGTGCTCGGCGCGCCTGAGAACGTGCTCACATCAGAGTATGCGGGAACCATTCGTGCCTCCGTCGAAACCCACGCCCGATCGGGTCAGCGTGTGTTGCTGTTGGCCACGGCGGAAGGCGTGTTCACGGACGGCGCCGATGCAACCCTGCCGGCTGTGACCGCTATGGCACTCGTTCTGCTGGAAGACGTGGTGCGTTCCGACGCCGCGGCAACACTGAAGTACTTTGCGGACCAAAGCGTGACCATGAAGGTGATCAGCGGCGACAACAACGTCACCGTTGGTGCGGTCGCGCGACGCGCCGGGCTCGCGGGATGGGAAGCCAACATCGATGCGACCACCCTGCCCGCCGAGGACAGCGCAGCCTTTGCCGACGCTGTCGAAGGCAGCACGGTCTTTGGCCGCGTCACACCTCACCAGAAACGGGCGATGGTTGGCGCGCTGCAGTCGAGGGGCCACATCGTGGCGATGACCGGAGATGGCGTCAACGACGTGCTTGCGCTCAAGGACGCCGACTGTGGCGTGGCCATGGCCTCGGGCAGTGAAGCCACACGCGGTGTCGCCCAACTGGTGCTGATGGACTCGAACTTCTCGGCGATGCCGTCCGTGGTAGGAGAAGGCCGCCGCGTCATCAACAACATCGAACGGGTCGCCAGCTTGTTCCTCGCCAAGACCGTGTACTCGGTGGTCCTGTCCGTCATAACAGGGCTGGTCGCGATCGCGTATCCACTTCGGCCTATCCACCTGTCGATCCTCAGCTGGTTCACGATCGGTCTGCCGGCATTCTTCTTGGCGCTCGAGCCGAACAACGAACGGGTCAGCGAAGGGTTTCTCCGCCGAGTGCTCGGCAGGGCCGTGCCGGCCGGTGTCGTCATTGCCATCGTCACGATGAGCGTCTTTGCGATCGCTCAGCTCGATACGTCGATCGACGCCGATCACGCCCGCACCGTCGCGGTGCTGGTTGCAGGTTCCGTGGCGTTGATGAACCTCTACCGCGTCGCCCGGCCGATGAATCGTTTGCGGATGGTTCTCGTCGTCACGATGATCGCCCTCTTCGCCCTGGCGTTCGTCACGCCATGGGGACGGAGGCTGTTCGAACTCCCGCGAACCGCCGCCTGGGCCTATGCGCTTGCCGG
>JANPGV010000069.1:0-5951 GCA_031424145.1 Ilumatobacteraceae bacterium | reverse complement strand
CCTTGGCGCGGCTGCGCCCGATCGACATCACGTTGCCCATCTGCCCAGCGGCGCGTCGTTGCATCCACATGAAGAACCCGATGAGCAACACGAGTGGCAGCAGCAGGCTGGCCCAGCTGAGCAACCAGTTGGAGCTCGGCGTCTTGGCCTCGAACTCGATTCCCTTGGCCTGCAACTCGGCGCTTTGCGCGTCGTTGGGGAAGTTGTTGGGAGCGGTGCTGGTGAACTTGTCACCATTGTCCAGTACGCCGCTGATGCTGTTGGTCGAGTTGTTGACCACGACGCTCTTGACCTGACCATCGGTGACGAGGGACCAGAAGGTGCTGAAGGGCTTCTTTTCGGTGGTGGATGTCGGCCACACCCTTGGCAGGGCGAACGACAACATCAGCACGGCGAAGAGGACCGGGATGACCCAACGCGGCCACCCACTACCGATCGGGCGTCGACCGCCGCGCTCGGGAGGCTGTTGATCGTTCTGCGGGCCACGGCCACCCGAGCGGCCGGGCGGCGGCGGGGGAGGCGGGGGAGGCAGGTTGCTCATTCCTACAATGCTACGGGTCCTCGGGGCAATTGGTTCTGCAGGAGTGCATCCACCATGCGGGGTCCTTCGACGCATAATTTGGCTCCATGAATCGGCAGTGTTCGCGTTCCGGCTGCGCGCAGGTCGCGTCGTCGACGCTCTCGTATCAGTACGGCCGGGCGATCGTCTGGCTCGACGATCTCACCGCCAGTCGTGACCCTCACGACTACGACCTCTGCGAGCGTCACACGGCCCGGCTCTCGGTGCCGAACGGGTGGCGATTGGAAGACCGTCGCAGCCGGCGCGTGCTGACGTTCTCGGCCTCGTCGCGACTCGCCGGCTGAAGCCGTCGGACCCGGTGCGCCGGTAATCTGTCCGTCAATGCCCAGCGCCCAGGTCTCTCCCACGCGCGTCGATCCTGACCAGGCCCGAATCGGCGGCAAGCAGGCCTTCGCCGTGTGGGCCATCACCTGGCTGGTCGGCAACGTCGTCGCGGCATCGATCGTGTGGGCCACGGGCTACAGCTCTTCATCGGATTCGCCGGTGTGGGCGACGATGGTGCTGGCGGCCGCGCTGTGGACACCGATGCTGATCGGGCTGTGGGTGTTGAGCGATCGATATGGTCGCGACCGCGCCGCGCGACCTCGGTCGGTTTGGCACAGTTTCGCCGACGAATACGGCCTGCGATTCAAGCTGGTCGATCTCGTCGGTGTGCCGGTCGGAGTGCTGTCCCAACTCGTCGTCGTTCGCCTCGTCTACTGGCCCCTCGAACGTGGTTGGCCGCAGACCTTCAGCCGCTCTCGAGTCGAGAGAAACGCGCGCGATCTCTACGACCAAGCTCACGCCGGATGGCTGGTCGGCTTGGTGGCGATCGTGGTGATCGGTGCCCCGATCGTCGAGGAGCTGATGTACCGAGGCCTCCTTCAGGGAGCATTGGCCAGGCGTCTCAACGATGCCGTCGCGGTCGCGGCTGTCGCCGCCTTCTTTGCGGCGGTCCACTTTCGATGGGTCGAGTTCCCAGGGTTGTTCGTCTTCGGCCTGATCCTCGGCGTGTGCGCGTTGCGGACCCGCCGCCTCGGAATGAGCATCCTGGCGCACATGGCGTTCAATGCGACCGGGCTGTTGCTGGTGGCACGGCTGTGAACGACAGGGTGATGCTCGGTGCCCGCAGTTGGATGAAACAATGTCGGCCGACATGACCGAAGTAATCGACGATCCGATCATTGCTGACGATCCGTCGCCTCCGGCACCGATCCAGCCCGAGGTGCCACGGCGCAAGTTGGTCGACCGAATCGGGTCTCGCATCGTTCGTCGGCCGCGCAACTGGCTCGACAGGCCGTGGACCAACGAGCGGATCGCCCGCTACCTCACCGCGTTGATCGTCGTCGGCGGATGCACGTTCGCGGTGTTGAAAGTCGTCCACCTGAACCTGGTGTTCGAGAACAACACACCGACGGGTGGCGACATGGGGGCTCACGTGATGGCCCCCGCCTACCTGCGCGATCATCTGCTCACGCACTTCCAGCTCACCGGGTGGAGCAACTACTGGTACGACGGCTTCCCCATGTACCGCTTCTACATGGTGGTGCCGGCATTGATGATCCTGGCGCTCAACATCGTCTTCCCGTACGGGGTCGCCTTCAAGCTCGTCGCGATCCTCGGGCTCGTCACCTTGCCGGTGTGCTGCTGGGCATTCGGCCGGCTGGCCCGCTTCCGCTATCCCATGCCGGAGCTCATGGCGCTGGCCGGAACCATCTTCTTGTTCGACGAGAGCTTTTCGATCTACGGCGGCAACGTCAAGAGCACGATGGCCGGCGAGTTCTCCTTCTCGATCGCCCTGTCGTTCGCCATTCTCGGGCTCGGGGTCTTCGCTCGCGGGATGGAGACCGGCAAGTTCCGTAGCTGGGCGGCGATCCTGCTGTCCCTCGCCATGCTGTGCCACGGGATCGTGTTGCTGTTCGTCGCCCTCGGCGCGATCCTGCTGTGGGCGGTGTGGATGGATCGCACCCGCTTCGTCTACGGGTTCACGGTGCTTGCCGCAGCGGTGCTGCTCAGCGCGTTCTGGGTCGTTCCATTCCTGGCCAACCACGCCTACATGACGGACATGAAGTACCACGGCCGGCCCGATGGTGTCACCGATTCGTATTGGGACATGTTCTTCCCGTGGACGACCTTCCTCGACATCATCGTCACTGGCTTTGCCATCTTCGGGTTCGTCGCGTCGGTCGTGCGGCGACATCTGGCCGGCGCATGGCTCGGAATCTGTTGCCTGGCGCTGACTGCCTTCGTCTTCCTCGCCAAGAACTCACTGCCGGTCATCGGCCTGCTGTGGAACCCGCGGCTCCTGCCATTCCTGTACTTGCTTCGGTTGATGCTGATGATGGTCGGGATCGTCGAGTTCGTCGAGGTCGTGGTCCGCGGAAGTCGCGGCCGGGTGTCGCGCGGCAACATGTGGAAGGTCGGCTTGGGCACGGCAGGTGCCGTCGGCGCCATCGTCTTGGTGATGGAGCTGTTCCTGTTCCAGCAGGTGCCGGGGGGGCGAACGATCACCCAGCACGGCAAAGCGGTCTACGCGTGGGGCGTCGGCGACTTCAATCCGATCACGCTGTCGCCGACCGCAAAGGACGCGCAGAGCGACGGCTGGACCCGCTACAACTTCATGGGCTACGAGGGCCGCGACGCGTATGGCGAGTACAAAGCGCTGATCGACCAGATGAAGTCTCTCGGTGCCGACACGACGCACGGTTGTGGGCGGGCGATGTGGGAGAACAACGGCGACAACGGCCAATACGGCACGACCATGGCGCTCATGCTGCTGCCTCACTGGACGGATGGCTGCATCGCCAGCATGGAGGGGTTGTTCTTCGAGGCCAGCGGTACCACGCCGTACCACTTCGTGACGGCAGCGGCCATCAGCAGCGACAGTTCGAATCCCGTTCGCGAGTTGCGCTACGACGACAACGACGATTCGAAAGGCGTGCCGTACCTGCAAACGCTCGGCGTCAAGTACCTCATGGTCTTCACGGAGAAGGCCAAGGTCGAGGCCGACAAGCGACCCGAGCTGGCCAAGCTGGCCACGGTTGGGCCGTGGAACATCTATCAGGTCGCCGATAGCGATCTCGTCGTGCCACTGACGACGCAACCCGTCGTCGTCAACCATCGCGATGGCGATCAACGCGAACGCAATCTCGAGATGGGGATGAGCTGGTTCCAGCATCAGGACGAGTGGGCAGCGATACCTGCCGACAATGGACCCGCGGATTGGCAGCGCATCGATCTCCAGGTGGACACCTCGCGCAGTGACGGCCTCGCCCCGGGCGCGTCGGGTCGCAAGATCGATGTCGTCCAACCGGTCCAGCCCATCAAACCCAAGGCGCTTCAGGCAGTCACTGTCAGCAACGTGCACCTCGGCGATCAGGATCTTCGCTTCACCGTTGATCAGATCGGCGTGCCGGTGCTCGTCAAGATCAGCTACTTCCCGAACTGGCACGCAAGTGGTGCCGAGGGTCCGTATCGCATCGCGCCGAACCTGATGGTGGTCGTGCCGACCTCGACCAATGTGCATCTCACGTACGAACGGTCGAACCTCGACTACTTCGCGTACCTGTTGACCTTCATCGGCATCGCGATGTTGATCGTCATGCGGATCCGTGGCGACGTGCGCCACGCCAACGCGCATCCGTTCGGCAACGAGTCGGACCCGATTGCGTTTCCGTGGGACGAGTGGGATCCGACATCCGACGAGCTACTGGTTGATCCGACTCCGTCGCAGCAGTGGCAGGTCGAAACCGACGATCCCCTCGACGCGGATCTCGATGCAGAGTCGCTGGTCTGGGCCCCACCGGCCGAGGCTCCGCACGACTCGCACCCACCCGGCGCTAGCCTCTAGGCCCCATGTCCTCGACCGAGTCTCAGCTGCTGGACGCCATCGTCAAAGCGTACGATGTGCGTGGCACCGTCCCCGATCAGCTCAACGTTGATGTCGCTCACGCCCTCGGTGTCGGGTTTGCCCGATTCGCAAACGCGCAGCGCGTGCTGATCGGCCGCGACATGCGACCATCGGGTCCAGAACTGGTCGAGGCGTTCATCCGCGGCGTGCTCGAGCAAGGTGTCGATGTCGTCGACCTCGGACTGACCTCGACCGACCTGGTCTACTTCGCCGCCGGCAAGCTCGATGCGCCCGGGGCAATGTTCACGGCATCGCACAACCCGCCGCAGTACAACGGAGTGAAGTTCTGCCTCAGCGGCGCCCGCGCTGTCGGCCAGGACACCGGGCTGGCCGAGATCAAGTCCATTGCCGGCGGGGTGCTCGCGGGCAACGGTCCGCTGCCCGCGTCGCGCTCCGGCTCGGCAACCAGTCGCAATCTGCTCAGCGCCTTCGCCGATCACGTGCTGTCGTTCATCGACGCCTCGTCGATGAGGCCGATGCGAGTCGTCGCCGACACCGCCAACGGCATGGGTGGCCTCGTCGTGCCTGCCATCTTCGAGCGCCTGCCGCAGATCACGTTGGAAGTCATGTACGGCGAGCTCGACGGCACCTTTCCCAACCATCCCGCCGACCCGCTGCAGCCTGCCAACCAGCGCGATCTCCAGGCGCGAGTCGTGTCGGGTGGGTTCGACGTCGGGCTGGCGTTCGACGGCGACGCCGACCGCGTCTTCGTCGTCGACGAGAACGGTCGCGGGCTCAGCGGCTCGACGACCACCGCGTTGCTCGCAGCGGCAGTCCTGCGGTCACATCCGGGCGCGACGGTGTTGCACAACTTGATCTGTTCCAAGGCAGTGCCCGAGGTGATTCGCGAAAACGGCGGCGTGCCCGTGCGCACCAAGGTGGGGCACTCGTTCATCAAGCAGATCATGGCTGAGACGGGTGCTGTGTTCGGCGGCGAGCACTCGGCGCACTACTACTTCCGCGACAACTACGGCGCAGACTCGGGGCTGATCGCTTCACTCATCGTGCTCGACGAGATCAGTCGCGCCGACACGGTGTTGTCCGTCGTTCGGAAACCGTTCGAGCGATATTCGTCGAGCGGCGAGATCAACACGCAGGTCGGTGATCCGGTCGCGGTCATGGCCCGCGTTGCCGAACAGTTCGCGGACCAGCAGCAGGACCACCTCGACGGGTTGACCGTCGATTGCGGTTCGTGGTGGTTCAACCTGCGGCCGTCCAACACCGAGCCTCTGCTGCGGTTGAACCTCGAAGCGGCCACCCGTGACGAGTGCAATCAGCGCGTCGTCGAGGTGCTGGCCCTAGTCACCAGCACGTGATCCTCGGTGATGATTGTGAAAGGATGAAGCCAATGGCGCTGGACCCCCGTTTGCTCGCAGTACTGGCCTGCCCGCAGGACAAGGGCCCTCTGTACTACCTCGGCGATTCCGACGGTCTGTACAACCCACGATTGCATCGCCGGTATGAGATCCGCGATGGGATACC
>JANPGV010000068.1:0-7677 GCA_031424145.1 Ilumatobacteraceae bacterium | reverse complement strand
GAATCCAGGTTCCCCAGCCATCGCCATGTCTTTGATATCAAAGATGTTTTCCATATTCCCTATTCTTCCCTAAGTTCAGGTTTGACAATTCTTTCGGGTGGGTGGGGCGGGCGCCTGGCGGCGCCCGCCACCTCGATGTTTCAGTTTTGACTCAGCGGGTGCCCTTGTCGACGAGTGCAGAGACAGCGTCAGCGTTGTCCTTGGTGACAAAGCCGGGGCCCGTGTTGATCGGCAGGCCGCCGCCCAGGGTGTTCTGGTTGGTAGCGGCAAGGAACAACGCGACCACCGAGATGTAACCCTGCAGGTACTGCTGCTGGTCGATCGTGAACAGCACATCGCCGGCGGCGATGTCCTTGAGCAGGTCAGGCGACAGGTCCACGCCACCAACGGTGACGGTGCGACCCAGTTCCTTCACGGCTGCTGCTGTGTCGTGGGCGATGACCGGACCGACACCGAACACTGCGTCGATCGTCGGGTCGGAGTCGATGGCCGCCTTCATGTCGGCCTGCTGCTTGCCAGAAGCATCACCGGATGTTGTGATTGGCGTCAGGAACTTGCCCTTGAACGTGCTCTTGGCACCATCGCAACGTGCGTCGAGACCGGTGTTGGTCTGCTCCTGCTTGGCGCACAGCAGCACCTTGGCGCCGGCAGCGTTGAACTTCTCGCCAGCACCTGCACCAGCTGTGAACTCGTCCTGGCCGATGTGGGTGAACGCACCGAACTCCTTGTACAGGTTGGAACCCGAGTTCGTCGTGACCAGCGGGATGCCTGCATCGACGGCCGACTTCACGGCATCGCGAACGGCATCGGGATCGGCCAGCGAGACGGCAAGACCGTCAACGCCGTCGGCGACGGCCTGGTTGATCATCGATGCCTGGTCGGTACCCGTGTTGTTCGAGCCTTGGTACTTCACCGTGATGCCCAGCGCCTTGCCGGCATCCTCGGCACCCTTCTGGAACACCGACCAGAACACGCCGTTGTCACCATGGGTGATGACAGCGATGGTGACATCCTGACCAGCGGTGACGCTGACCGTGTCGGCGGATGACGTGTCGGCGGGTGCTGCCGTTGTTGCTGCAGCCGAAGTGTCAGCGGGTGCGGCCGATGTCGCGGCTGCACTCGTGGCACCCGGTGCGGCCGTGCTGGTTGACTTCTTGTCGCTGCCGCAAGCGGTCGCCAACAAGGCGAACGCCGCAAGCGATGCGAAGACGTAACGGGTCTTCTTCATGTGTTCTTCTTTCCCCCTCTAGGAGTGACGGTTTGCGCCGGTAGAAGCCGGCTTTTCGACTGTCTGGTTACCCAGCCAGCGACTTGAGGTACTCGATGCTCTTACGAACACCATGCACCGGGCCCTGGCCAATCGGCGGTTCGCCATCGGTCAAGGCAACATCTTGTTCCAACACATACCATCCGGCATAGCCAGATTCTTCGAGTGATCGCACCGTAGCAGCGATCGGCGCATCGCCCGAACCCGCGGATGGGAACAAACCGTGCTGAATCGCGCCCATCCAATCGAACTCTCCGGCGCGGAACCTGTCAGAGATTTCCTTGTCGACATCCTTGACATGGACAAGGCCAACTCGGTCGCCGTGCTGTTCGGCGACGGCCACCGGATCGGCGCCACCGATGAAGAGATGACCGGTGTCGAGGCAGAACGGCGCAGCGGAATTGTCGAGGAACCGCTCGAACTCGTCAGCAGTCTCGATGAGTGTGTTGACGTGGGGATGCACCACCTGCGTCAGCCCGTACTCGGCTGCTACCTTCTCCGTTTCGGCAATTCCCTCGAACAGGTTCGACCATTCTGTGGCACTGAGGGTCGGCCGATCCCACGACTCCATGCTGGAGATGAGCGCGGCGACGAAGTACTGACCGCCTGCATCGCTGAGCGTCTTGGCTGCAGCATGCGCTGCGTCGATCGAGCCCGGGTGGGAGGTGCCATGGTGCAACACCAGGGGCACGAAGCCACCGAGGATCGACATGTGCGTTTTCGCGAGCAGGGACCGCAGTTCGGTGAGGTCGTCGGGCAGCCAGCCGAGAGCGCCCAACTCCGTCTTGGTGATGCCCAGTTCCGACATCTCGCCGAGGATGCGGCTCGGCGACATTTGCAAACCCCAGCCGGGAACCTCGCAGATGCCCCACGAGATCGGTGCTGCGGCAATGCGGTCGATCATTCGGTCCCCTCGTTCGGTTAGAGCGCTCCAACTGTAGACGTCTCAGCGAACGTGTCAAGTGAACTAGCTTGACCGCGGTGCCAAACCCGAGACGAAGCAGTGCTCCGACCCTGGAAGACGTGGCTCAGATCGCGGGCGTTTCGCGGGCGTTGGTCTCCCTGGTCATGCGTGCTTCTCCGCGGGTCAGCGACGAATCCCGCAAGCGCGTCACGGATGCGGCCTCGAAGCTCGGGTACCGACCGAACCTGATGGCTAGGAATCTGGCGGCGCGCAAGACGATGACCATCGGGGTTCTGCTCAACGACCTGCACAACCCGTGGTTCGCTGAGGTCACCGATGGCATCCACGCCTCCGCAGAGCTGCACGGATATCAGCTCATCCTGGCCAGCGGCCGGCGCAGCACGCGCTTGGAATCCCGCGCGCTCGACACCTTTCTCGCGTCGCGCGTCGACGGCATCATCGTGGCGGGCTGCCGACTTCCCGCGGCCAGGCTCGACGCTGTGGCCGGGGAGGTCGCTGTTGTTTCCGTGGGTCGCGCCTTCTCCAAGGTTGGGTTCGGTTCAGTGACGACCGACGATGCGCACGGCGCCCGTCTTGCCGTCGAGCATCTGCACGAACTGGGCCACAGAGACATCGCCCACATCGACGGCGGAAAGGGCGCGGGCGCGGCGCCTCGGCGCAGTGGCTATCTGCGGACCATGCGGAGGCTCGGGCTCGCAGAGAATGCCCAGGTCATCGCCGGTGATTTCACGGAAGAAGCAGGCGCGCACGGAGCTGACAAGCTGCTGCACGGTTCCGTGCCGACAGCGATCTTCGCCGCCAACGATCTCTCGGCGGTCGGCACGATCGACGTCATCGAACGCGGTGGCCTGGTCGTGCCCGACGATGTCTCCATCGTTGGCTTCGACAACACGTCGCTCGCCGCGTTGAACCACATCGGACTGACCACGATCGATCAGCCGAGACGCGAAATGGGTGCTGCCGCGGCGGGCATGCTCATCGATGTGCTCAACGAACGCGGCGAGCTCGGCGACGTGCTCATGTCGCCGAGCCTGGTCGTGCGGCGAACCACGGCACGGGCAGCGCGCTCGTGACCCCGCGCTGACTTCGGCAGCAGAGTGAGCTGAGGGGGTCATATTCGGATCGGCTTTTCGTCCATCGGAGTGTTTCCGGACACCCCGGGGTGGTTGCAAACACTCCGTCGGGCTGCAAACACTCGTCAGCGCAACTCGGTCATCAGAGCCGCACCGACGGCGCCGGCTCGCTCGCCCAGGGACGCGAAGACCAGTTGTGGGTGGGGGCGATAATCGGGGGCATAGAGCAGTTCGGTGAACCACTTCTGTATCGGTCCTATGTAGAGGTCGCCGGATGCGGCGAGACCACCGCCGAGCACGAACATCTGCGGGTCGAGCAGGTTCGTGAGGTTGTTCAACCCGAGGGCGACCCAATATCCGAACAGGTCGATCACACCGAGGGCCTCGGCGTCGCCCTCGCGTGCCGCCGCTTGCACGTTCTCGCCGCGGACATTGAACGGATCGCCGCCGGCCAACTGCAGGACGCGGCGCAGGCGCTTTCCGATGGCCGCTTCGCGGGCGAGACGCGCCAGACCACTTCCGGACGCGTACCGCTCCCAGCAACCGCGGCGGCCACACGGACACGGCAAGCCGTCGGGATCGACGACCATGTGGCCGATCTCACCGGTGAACCCATTTGCTCCGCGGATGAGGTGGCCCCCAGCCACGACTCCCCCGCCGATACCCGTACCAAGGGTCACCATCACCATGTCGGTGACACCGCGTGCCACGCCGACCTTCCACTCCGCCGCGGCAGCGCAGGTGGCGTCATTGCCGACTTCGACCAGGAAGCCGAGACGTTCGGACAGCATCCTGCCCACCTCGAAATCGGTGATGTCGATCAGGTTGGGTGATGCCTTGATCACCCCGGTTCTGGTGACCATGCCGGGCACGCCGATACCCAACGAATCGGTGACGCCGAGGGCTCCGGCGAGCTCAGCGAGAGTGTCGACGAACGCCTCGGTCCCTGGCGGGGTCGGCCGGCGTTGCTCTTCGATGACCTCGCCGGCTTCATCGAGCACGACTCCGAGGCATTTGGTACCGCCGACGTCGATACCGATGCGCCGTCGGCTCACGATTCGGCGCGGACCTTGAGCTCACGAACCGTGTTGAGGATGCGAACTTCGGCCCGGCGCTTGACGAAGCCTGGGAGCGGCACGACGAGATCGATGACCAAGTCGTAGCGCACTTCGGTGCCGCCGTCGGCCGTCGGCGAGAAGTGATACGCCCCGTCGATCGTTCGCATGATGTCGCCACGAAGCATGCTCCACGCCAGTACGGCCGGGGCGTCGCTGTAGTCGTAGCGCAAGGTGTAATGGGTGCTGCGGCCCAGCGCTGAGGCTCGGAACTCCACCTCGGTCGGGCGGCCGTCATCGTCTCGTGCGCGCACGACTACGTCTTTGACATCCTTCGCCCATTCGGGATAGTGCTCGACGTCGGCCGCTATCGCCCACACTCGATCAGGTGGAGCAGCAATCGTGGTCGTCTGTGACGCCGTGTCAGCCATTGCTCTGTTCTAGTCGATCTCGTGATCTGTCGGTGACACCGTTCGACCGACTCGAGGACCATACGAGCCGTGCGCCACGGCCCACAACCCGTTCATCCCGACGCCGAACATAGGCACGAGTACACCGAACGCGAGGGCATTGAGCTGGCCCTTGTCCAGGCCCACGACCCCGATCCACGCGCCCGTGATCGCCGCGACGATCTGTACGGCGAGGGCCCAAGACATGGTGCGGCGAACGGGCTTCGGCGCCGTTTCTCCAGTGAGCAGGAAGAGGTTGGCGACACCGACTTCTTCGACCCTCGAACGTTCCAACGCGCGCGTGTATGCCAACAGAGTCGTGACGATGCCGATCGCGAACAGCACCATCGAAACACCACCGATGAGGAACTGAGCCGAGCGGTGATTTTTGAGGGGCGCCGCGAACCCGAGCGCGATGAGGAAGACGATCGTTCCAGCGATGTCGAACCGCACGACGCGCGATCCCCGTTGCGGTTCGCGTTGCACGCGGCTCATCATGACAGGGCGCCGAGCGAGAGGCCCAGGCGCCGTGCCAGACCCTCGTACGAGAACTCGTCAACGGCTCGTGCTCGCCCGGCCGAGCCCATCTTCTCTCGCAGGGCAGGATCGTCGAGCAGCCGCTCGAAGGCCCGTGCAGCCTCGCGGTGATCGTCTGCATGCCGGATCATCACTCCGGTCACACCGTCTACAACTGCGTCCTCCGCACCACCGGAATCTCCGGCAACCTGAGGCACTTCACACGACGCAGCTTCGAGGAAGACGATGCCGAATCCCTCCTGCTCCAGGCCCGCCCACCGATTGCGGCACAACATCGTGTGGATGTCGGCACATCCGTACAGCGCGGGAAGCTCCTCGTTACCAACGCGGCCGAGAAATCGCACCGGCGCGTTGAGCTCATCGACGAGCTTGCGCAGCCGCCGCTCGTCGCGACCGCTGCCCGAAATGGCCAGCAACAGCTCGGGACGTGACCGACGAAGGATCGCCGCAGCCCGGATCGCGGTGTCGAATCCCTTGCGCGGGACAAGCCGGCTGACACTGACGACGAGCTCCGCATCCCGTCGCACACCGAATCGATCGCGTGCCGCCGCTTTCTCCGTGTCGTCGAGCGGCCGGAAGCGGTCAGTGTCAACGCCCGGCGGAACGACAGTGATCGGGAGCGGGCAACCGGCGGCCTGCTCGGCCTCGCGGGCCGGATACGTCCCGGCGGCGACGATGTGCCTCGCGCTGCGCAGCACGTGGCCCAGCGCCTGCTTGGTACCGGGCAGGCGACCGGGCACCGTGACCTCGGCGCCGTGCAGCACGACATCGTACGGCAGGTCGAGGGAAGGTCCCACCAGACCAAGTGGGATTGCCGGATCGAGCACCACCAGCTCGGCACCGACATGCGCAGCCATCTGGTTGATGCGCGTGACCATCCACGGGTGAGGCAGTAGAACCGGTTCACGCGTTCGTTCGATGTGGAACGGCTGCTCGGAATCGAACGCAGCCGCGCCGGGGTACGGACTGGTCAGCACCGCGAACGAGTCGGGTGGCAGGCGCCGCCACCATTCCCAGAGCAGTGATTGGATGCCACCGATCTTCGGCGGGAAGTCGTTGGTGACGAGCAGGTGCTTCACCACACGGCCGCCAACTCCTCGGCGACCATTGGGTCGGTGTCGCCGGCTGGCAGCATCGCATCGAGGCCCAGCCGCCTGGCCGCCCAGACTGCGTGAACGCGCAGCATAGGGTCTTCGTGGGCGAGATAGGTCTGCAAGCACCGCCGCACATCGGGATCATCGGTAGAGCCCGTGTTGCCCAACGCGACCAGTGCGTTGCGGCGCACCCACCGCGGGTCGCGATCCGCTATGTACCAGCGACCCCATCGCTGCAGGATCTCGGAATCGCCGGCGTCGAGGATCTCGATCAGTGATACCCACGGCTCGAGAGCGGGCTCCGTGGTCGGCTGCTTGCTCGCGAATCTGACGGTCGGCGGACACACCGTCTGGCAGTCGTCGCAGCCGTAGATCCGATCTCCGATTGCCGATCTCCACTGGCGATCCATGATCCCCGGCTTCTGAATGATCCATGCCAGACAACGGCCGGCGTCGATGACACCCGGAGCGATGATGGCCTGAGTGGGGCATGCGTCGAGGCACCGTCGACACGAACCGCAGCCGTCAGCTATTTGTTCTGCAGCCACGGGAAGGGGTGCCGTGGTGATCACGCAACCGAGCACGAACCAGCTACCGGCGCCCGGCAACAAGATGTTGGCGTTCTTGCCGAACCAACCGATGCCTGCTCGGTGTGCAACCTCTCGATCGACGATCGAGTTGTCGTCGGCGAACACGACTGCCCGCCACCCATCGCGGCGCAACTGGCGTGCAACCACCTGCAGGCCGACTCGCAGGGGGGCGTAGTGATCGGTCCAGGCGTAGCGGGCGACTCGTCCTTGGGCACCCGGCGGTGCCCCGGATTCGTCGGCGAAGTAGGAGCGAGCGCCGACCAGAACCGCATTCGCTCCGTCAACCGCCCGCCCGGGGTCCGTCGAGCGCTCCGGGTTCTTGTAGGTGAACGGGAGCCCGTCGTCGAGTCCTGCAGCCTTGCGACGTAGCAGTTCCGCCCGAGCCCGGTACAAGATCTCGGCATTGCAGACACCGACGTGGGAGATGCCGTGTTCAGTGGCGATTTCGACGAGTCGGGCCAGATATGCGGCGTCAACAGAAGGCGGCGACAGCGTCGGTCTCACTGTGACGCAGCGTAGGCATCATTCCTGCCTTTACGAGCAAACGCACCACGCGCATCTCGTCATCGTCGAGCGAGACGACCGTTTCGGCAGCGGCGGGTGACAGCACGTGGGTCACGACACAGTCGGCGCACGTCGCCGTGGCACGCATGCAACAGGTGTCGCACGAGATGATCAGTGATGTTG
>JANPGV010000067.1:0-6848 GCA_031424145.1 Ilumatobacteraceae bacterium | reverse complement strand
TCGACGATCACGATCAGCAGCCTCGGGTCGCTCGGCGGCATCGTGTCGACGCCGATCATCAACTATCCCGAAGTCGCGATCATCGGCGTCAACAAGATCACCACGCGGCCGGTCTACGTCAACGAGATCGTCCTCCCTCGGCAGATCATGAACCTGTCGTCCGGGTTCGATCACCGAGTGGTCGACGGAGCCGATGCAGCCGCATTCATCCAACGGATCAAGGCGTTGCTCGAGACGCCGGCCCTGTTGTTCATGCCGTAGTCCCCTGCTCACCTGGCATGCTGGGGAACCCATGAGCGTCGCAGCCCCAACCCTCACAGGTACCCACGTTCAACTCGAGCAGCTTCGAGTCGAGTTCGCAAAGGAACTGACCGAAGCCGGGAACCAGGAGCGAAGCACGTACTCGTGGACGCCAGTGCCGCCGACGGTCGATGGCATGCAGCGTTACATCGAAGGACTGCTCAAGGATCAACAGGCGCGCTCGGCCGTGCCATTCGTGCAACGACAGCTCAGCGACGGCGCCCTCGTCGGCTGCACCCGATACCTGCGGCTCGAATGGTGGGGTGGCAACGCCCTTCCCGACGAGGTCGAGATCGGTGGCACTTGGCTCGCCGCGTCTGCTCAACGCACGTCGATCAACACAGAGGCCAAGTACCTGCTGCTGAGCAATGCCTTCGATGCCTGGAACGTGCATCGAGTCTCGATATGCACCGACGCCCGAAACGCACAGAGCCGCACGGCGATCCTGCGGATCGGCGCGGTGTTCGAGGGGATCCTGCGCAGCCACCGCGGCTCGTACGCGGCCGGCGAGGAGAACACCGTCGCCCGGGATTCGGCAATGTACTCCGTCACGCGCGCCGACTGGCCCGCCGTGAAGAGCGGACTGGAGCACAGACTGCAATGACCGAGCAGACGTCTGAGCAATCGCTCCCGAGGCCGGTGATGCTGGTCACCGGCGCGAGCCGTGGCATCGGCGCGGCTGTCAGCCGCCTCGCCGCACGCGCCGGGTATTGCGTGGTGGTCAACTACGCCGCCAGCGCCGATGCTGCTGCCGAACTGGTCGACGAGATCGGCAACGAGTCGTTCGCGGTGCAGGCCGATGTGGGCGACGAAGGTGCCGTGCTGGCGATGTTCGCCGAGATCGATCAACGTTGCAATCGTCTCGACGTGCTGGTCAACAATGCAGGGATCGCGGGAAGCTTCGGAACGCTCGACACCTACACCGTCACCGCGCTCGAGCGACTGTGGGCGGTCAACCTGACCGGACCGTTCGTTTGCGCACGTGAGGCCGCCGCACGGATGCGGGCGCGCGATCAAGGTGGTTCGATCGTCAACATCTCATCGAAGGCAGCAGTACTGGGCGGAACGAACGAGTGGGTCCACTACGCGGCATCGAAGGGTGGGATTGACACGATGACCGTCGGCCTGGCCAAGGAACTGGCGCCGGACGGAATCCGCGTGAATGCAGTTCGACCGGGTCTCATCGAGAGCGACTTCCACCTCTACGCCACACCCGGACGTGTCGAACGGATGACACCGTTGATACCGATGCAGCGGGTCGGCACCGCCGATGAGGTGGCAGAGGCGGTGTTGTGGTTGGCCTCTCCTGCAGCGAGTTACGTGACCGGGGCGTTCATCGAGGTAACCGGCGGCCGCTGAGACCCGGCGGTCTGCACGATGTGACGCACCCACAACCCTGCGCCGATCGTCGCTAGCGTGGCGCCGAGGGTGACGGGTGGCAGCACACCAGGGCCGCGAGCGTCGAACAGTTGACCGAGCGACCACGGCATGACCAACCCGCCCAGGCCCGCAGCGCCGACGAACGCCGACGTCGCTGCACCTGACAATGCGAAGTGAGCCTCGGCGTAGGCGATCATGGACGCGAACTGCGGTGCGATCGAAACCCCGAACAGGAAGGTCACGATCCAGAGGCCGATGTTGCCGCCGTTCACCACGACCAACGAGATCGAGGACAGAAGGGCGAGTGTCATCGAGCCGACCAGCATCCACCCCGCGCTGAATCGCGCGGCCAGCCAGATCGACACGACACGTCCGATCGAGAACCCGATCCAGAACGTTGCGGTGACCCCTGTCGCTGTGTTGGCGTCGCCGTATCCGATCTGTTCGACGTAGGAGTGGATCCAGTTGGCGAAGCCGATCTCCGACGAAACGTAGACGAAGAAGAACAGTGCCACGACGGCCAGGTGGCCGCGGCGAACCGACGCGCCGCCTTCGCCATGATGACTTTCGTGAGCTGCGCGCGTCTTCATCGGTGCGGGCGTCGATAGCAGAACAGCACCACAGATTGCCGTGAGTACGGCAAGCGGCACGGCCACAGGCCACAACGAGTTGGTCCAGGCGATGGCTCGGTTGGTGAGCAACGGCGCCGCTAAGGCGCCCAACGCAAAGAACAAATGAAGTGCGTTGAGCGCGGCGCCCGGAGACTCTGGCCGGCTCCAGACCACCAGGGTGTTGCCGGAAACGTCGCCGACACCATTAACCAGACCGAGCACCACGAATGAGGCCACCATCGGGGCGAGGTCGCGAAGCTGCGAGATCACCACGATGGAGGCGATGGAGATTCCCATGCAGGCGGCCCACACCTGGTGACCGTGGCCGCGGTCCAGTAGGCGACCGCCGAGGAACGATCCAACCATGTATCCCGCCGACGAGCCGACGAAGACCAGGCTGATGCCGCCATCGTTCGTTCCCACGCGGTCGCGCAGGTGCGACAACGCCGGGCCGGCAACGCTGAGAGCGCATCCGAGCACTACGAAGCTGACCAAGTACACCCACACAGGGACGCGCCGATGTCCCTGCGATTCCATCACCACCGATCGTAGAGGGCCAGTAGCGTGCGGCGAGCATGCGTGTTGTCCTCGTGGTTGCCCATCCTGACCCTGACAGCTTCAGTCACGCGATCGCCTCGACTGCCACCGCCTCCTTGACACGCGCCGGACATGCGGTGACTGTGCTCGACCTCTACGCCGAGGAGTTCCGAGCGGCAATGAGCCTCGACGAACGTCTCGCGTATCACGGCGAGCGGCCCATCCTGGACCCGATGGCGGAGCGCCACGCGGGAATCGTCAAACATGCTGAAGCGCTCGTCTTCGTGTACCCGACGTGGTGGAGCACCGTTCCGGCAATCCTCAAGGGCTGGCTGGAGCGGGTCATGGTGCCGGGTGTCGGCTTCGTCTTCGACGAGAAGCAACACGTGCGCCGCGGCCTCACACACGTGCACCGGATCGTTGGAATCTCCACATACGGCTCGCCGCGGATCTATGTTCGAGCTCTCCACGACAACGGGAGGCGCACGCTGCTGCGCGCACTGCGGCTCAACACGGCGATCTTCACGCGTCGATCGTGGCTCGGGCTGTATCAGATGGACAATCGCACGATGGAGCAGCGCGCCGCTTTTCTCCGGCGGGTCGAGCGGAAGATGCGATCGCTGTGAATGCCTACGTGGTCTACTGCCACCCCGATCCAGGGTCATTCACTGCAGCCCTTCGCGACCGAGCTGTCGATGCGTTGCGCAATGCGGGCTACGAGGTACGGGTCTCGGATCTCTACGCCGACGAGTTCGAGCCTGCGATGTCGCGGCAGGAGCGGCTCAACCACAAGACGCCTCACGCGCGTCACCCCGACGTCGCGAGGTATTGCGACAACTTGCGTTGGTGCGACACATTGGTGTTCGTCTACCCAACTTGGTGGAGTGGGCAGCCGGCGATGTTGACTGGGTGGCTTGACCGTGTGCTGCTGCGCGGCGTGGCGTGGGAGCTACCCGATGGCGCGAAAAGGGTTACCGCGGGCCTCACCAATGTTCACCGGTTGGTGGCCATCACTGCACACGGGTCGTCGAAGTTCCTCAACGTCGTCGAGGGTGAGACCGGCCGTCGCGTGGTCGGGCGTGCGGTGCGCGTTCTCTGTCATCGGTTCGCCCGCACCACGTGGCTCGCGTTGTACGACATCGACCGGTCGTCGGCGGCCGAGCGTCAAGCGTTTCTGGATCGCGTGGAACGTCGCATGCACGGTCTGGGGCAACCAGCTAGACGGACCTCGTCCGGTCGAACGTCGTGACCACCTCGACGTGATGAGTTTGCGGAAACAGGTCGTACACGCCTGATCGGGTGTGGTCATACCCCGATTCGCGTAGCAGCCCGGTATCGCGCGCCAGGGACACCGGATCACAACTGACCAACACGATTCGGCGCGCCTGCGTCGCAGCGAGAACCGAGACAGCTTGTCGACCCAACCCGCTGCGCGACGGGTCGGCAATGACGAGATCGGCGCGGCACCCCTTCCACTGCTCGACCTGCGAACGGACGATCGAGGCGCGGCGGCGGGCCAGGTTGGCGGTTGCGTCCCCGCACGCGGTTTCGGAGCTCTCGACGACGACCACCCTGTCAGCGTCGATGACCGAACCGAACAGACCGACGCCCCCATATGCGTCGATCACCGTGTCGGCCCCCTCAAAATCCGCACACGCCTCTCGCACGGCAGCGACGAGCAGCTCGGCGGCGGCGGGGCCCGATTGGAAGAACGAGGCCGCACTGATGCGCAGCTTCATCCCGGCAATGACCTCGTGCACCAGCGCCTTGGGACCCACGGCGACATCGGGCGGTAGGCCGAGCAGCTCGACATCACCCTCGACCACCCACGCCGACCGCTCCCCTGTCGCTGCCGCGACGCGCAGGCTGACTTCACCGGTGCCCCGGGTGCCCACCACGCCAAGGAGATCCTGCAGAAGAGGATGGCTGACGGGACAAGCTTCCAATTCGACGACGTCGTGGGAGTTGCGCCGCCGAAGCCCTAAGTGGTCGACCCCGGTTGCCAGGCGAAGCGTGGTGCGATATTCCCAGGGCGGCACGGACGCTCCGACCACAACCACGGGATCGACGAGCTTGCCGGTGCGTTTCAACGCCTCGATCACGATGGCGACTTTCAGGTCGAGCTGCGCGGCCGCTGCGACGTGCTGCCACGTGCAACCGCCACAGCCCGCCGCATAGGCAGGGCACGGTGGAGCGACCCGGTCGGCGGACGGCTCGAGCACATCGAGCACCTCCCCGCGAACGAAGTCCGTCTTCAATTGCACGAGCTCGATCGCCACCGACTCGCCCGGGAGGGCGCCACGGACGAACGCTACGCGACCGTCGGCGATTCTGGCGATCGCGTCGCCGCCCGCTGCCATCTTCTCGGCACGCACGACGATCGACGACATCGGCGACGACTGTAGATCTCCCGGCGTCGCCGCTCCGGCCCCGTGTGTCGGTCCGCCGTCTTTGGCCTTCCGGCGGTGCGTTGTCGCCCTCATCGCGTCGTCTAGTCACTCTTGCGCATTGCCGCGGCGACCGCCCGCGTCGAGGCGGGCGAGGATCGCTTGCAACGTCGACTTGATTTCCTCTTGTTCCTCGTGGGTGAACGCATCGCGGTCGACGATGAGCTTCGACGCCAGGTTGGCCGTGATCGTCGGGATGAACAGGAACACCGTCGATCTGATCAGCGCTGAAGTCAGAACCTTTCCCGCGTTCGAGTGCGGCGAGAAGTCGCCGTAACCGAGTGTGGTGGCGGTTACAACCGCCCAGTAGAGACTGTTGAGAATCGCCGCGTCCTCGAAAATGCCGTACAGCACCGACGCCGTCGCCATCAGCACCACGAACGCGACCACCAGGATACGGGGCGAGTTCGCGGCGCGGGTGAATGTGAATCGGTTGGACATCACTAGAGCGTAGTTACTCGCTGAACATCTCTCGGTTGGGCGACGCCGCTCGTGCGAGCTGTCGCATCTGTCGGCGCTGCGGTGCTGTCGTGCCGCCCCACATGCCGTGCGGGTGGTCGTCGTCGAGCGACAGCGCGAACGTCAAGCACTGCGACGACCACAGATCTCGCGGCATCGCCGCGCCGGCCACCGACGACGAGTCTGCGCCAAGCCGCCGATGTGACGGCCCCCTTCCCCTCGGGCACTCTGTGACACCCCTTTGCAAGAATGTGTAGATGAAGGTCAGCGAGGTCCAAGAACTCGTGGGGCGGGTGGCCGCGGTCGATGCCGGCTGCGCTGATTGGGCTGTGTTGCAGACTGCGGTTGGCGAACTGCGACGGTTGAAATCGTGGGTCGATGGTCGTGAAGTGATGTTGGCCCGGTTGGTCGCCGAGGTCTCGTCGTTCCCGGAGAAATCGCTCGCCGAGGCCGCACGAGCTTGCGCGATGGTGAACGACTCTTGCATCGCGCCGAGACCGTCGCCCAGGTTCCCGAGTTCGAAGCATCTCTCGAAGCCGGACGCGTGTCGGGCGGGCACGTCGATGTGCTGACACGGACGTTGGCCCAGTTGCAACCGGCGACACGACAAGGGTTGATCGATCTCGCCCCGTCACTGGTGCTGGTCGCCGAAAACGTGACCGCTGACGAGTTCGCCCGCACCGTGCGCGCCCAGGCGCGACGGCTCGAAGCAGACGATGATGGTTTGGAGCGGTTGGAGCGGCAACGGCGAGCGGTCAGATTCAACTCGTGGATCGACGGCGAGACCGGGATGGGTCGCTGGTCAGCAACCTGGGACCCAGAAACGATGGTCCGGTTGGAGAACCGGCTCGACGCCACAGTCGAAGCACTGTTCCACGACACCCAACCAGCCAACTGTCCCACCGATCTGCTCGAGAAACAATCGTTCCTACGCGCGCACGCCCTCCTAGCTTTGCTCGACGGCAACGGGGCACGCCTGGGACGACCGGAGATCGTCGTCGTTGTCGATCACACCCACCCCCACGCTGACGGCCGCCCGGTGATCGACTGGGGGATACCCGTCGAGCTACCCGATCGTGTTCTCGGCGATCTGTACCGTACGGCGAAGGTGTGC
>JANPGV010000066.1:0-17286 GCA_031424145.1 Ilumatobacteraceae bacterium | reverse complement strand
CCGACGGCACCGAGATCGGACACCCCGTAAACACCGACGCGACTCTTTCCGCTATGAATATGATAAATTTGTCAGTTAGTGAAACATGCGACTGATGAAGAGTTGGTGAGCCGGCCGCTGTCGGAGATCAAGGCGGAGCTGTTCAAGGCACTCGGCCACCCCGGGAGGGTACGCATCCTCGAGGTCTTGCGCGGCGGCGATCGCACCGTCGCCGAGCTCATCCCCCTGGTCGGATTGGAGTCATCCCATCTATCGCAGCAACTCGCGGTCCTCCGCAGGGCGCGGGTCGTCAGCGCCACCCGGTCAGGCTCGTCCGTCGTCTATTCGATTGCTGATCCAGCAATCGTCGACTTGCTCGCGGCGGCCAGGTCATTTCTGATCAACAGCCTCAGTGTGAGCCGGGAACTCCTCGCCGACCTTCACCAGGGTGGGTGATGGACGTCGATGACGGTCATATGACCTCGACACCCGCGCACGCGCGGTTAGCGGCCCGGTTCTCTCCCTGGCGTGACCTCGCGCCCCGAGCAAGTGACTACACGGGCCTCCGGTCATCGTGGAAGGCCGACGTGGTCGCGGGTCTCACGGTTGGGGTGGTAGCGGTTCCACTTGCGTTGGCATTCGGGATCACGACTGGTCTCGGAGCGGCTGCCGGCATGATCACCGCGATCGTGGCCGGGCTTGTCGCAGCAGTGTTCGGTGGATCGAATGTTCAGGTCTCAGGTCCGACTGGGGCGATGACAGTTGTCCTAGTTCCTATCGTCGCCCGTTACGGCGCTCAGGCCGTGTTCGTCGTGTCGATGCTGGCCGGTGTCTTTCTCGTCGCAGCGGCCGTCACCCGCCTTGGGCGATACATCGCCTTCATTCCGTGGCCGGTCGTCGAAGGATTCACCATCGGTATCGCTGTCATCATCTTCCTACAACAGGTGCCGCCAGCGCTTGGTGTTGCCAGGCCAAAAGGAGAGAACACGGCAGTTGTCGCGGCAAAGGCAATTGGCGATGCCTTCGGTGGCGGCAGCTTCCAAGCCGTCGGGGTCGTCGTTCTCGTCACATTGATCATGATCAGCGTGCCTCGCGTGCGTCGATCTCTGCCCGCGTCACTGATCGCAGTCGCCGTGGCCACGATCATCGCTCAGGTGACGTCGCTGGATGTTGCCCGGATCGGATCGCTGCCTTCCTCTCTGCCGATGCCATCGCTGCCAGACACATCGTTCGCGCAGATCAAGGATCTGCTCTCTGCTGGGATCGCAGTCGCGCTGCTGGCTGCGATCGAGAGCCTGCTGTCGGCGCGGGTCGCCGACGGGATGAGCGACAGCGCCCGGCACGACCCGGACCGGGAGTTGTTCGGTCAGGGGCTCGCCAACATCGTGTCTCCATTGTTCGGAGGCATGCCGGCAACCGGCGCGATTGCCCGCACAGCTGTCAATGTGCGTGCCGGAGCGCGAACGCGTGTCGCCGCAATGACGCATGCTGTCGTGCTTCTTCTGGTTGTGTTCTTTGGTGGTCGTCTCGTATCGGAGATTCCCGTCGCCGCCTTGGCCGGTGTGTTGATGGCCACCGCGATTCGCATGGTGGAGATCCACAACGTCCGCGCGGTGCTGCGCTCCACCCGGTCTGACGCGCTGGTGCTCGTGCTCACCGCCGCGGCGACCATCGCCTTCGACCTCATCGTCGCCGTCGAAATCGGTGTCGCCGTCGCCGGTGTGTTGGCTCTGCGCCACGTCGCCCGCAACAGCGGAGCAGAGGTCGAGCCGCTCTCGCTCGACGAGACGGTCACCGACGCCGAGGAGGCTCGACTGCTCCACGACCACATCGTCGTCTACCGCTTGGACGGGGCGATGTTCTTCGGTGCTGCGCAGCGGTTCCTGACGGAGCTCACCGAGGTCAGCGACGTAAAGGTCGTGATCCTTCGACTTTCTCAGATACAGGTCCTTGATGCGACCGGGGCGCAAGCTCTCGGCGAGATCGTCGCCGAACTCGAATCCCGAGGCATCACTGTCCTACTCAAAGGCATACAACCCCGTCACCGCAGGGTCCTCCAGGCAGTCGGGACTCTCGACCAGGTCGCACACGAGGAGCACCTCTTCGACTCCCTCGACGACGCGGTCGCCCACGCGCGACTCCACCTCGCACGCGCGTAGAAGGCCCATCTATAGGCCGATCGACTCATTGACGAATAGCGCGAGCCCTGTCACTGTGGGCGGTCTGGCGAGGCGGAGGTAGTTATGACATTGGTCGACGGTGGTTTGAAGATTCACGGCTTTCACATAGACGGCGTGGAGGTTGTGGTGGTGCATGGCGAGGTTGATACCGCCGCTGCCCCATTGCTGCGTGCCGCGTTCGAGAGATTCGGCCCGGATGTACACGTCTACGTCGACTGTGCCGACGTCGGGTTTGTGGATTCCGACGGGCTGGCGGCTCTGTGCGAGGTAGCACAAAGAAACATGATCGCCGGTGGTCCACTGCATGTTCACGCTTCGAGCGCACTTCGACGCAGCGTCGAGGTCAATCGCGTTGGGCACCTGTTCGCGCTCGATTGATCCGACAGCTCATGGGTGGGTGATCGAGCGCCGTCAAACCGGGTCGCACGTCATTCCGTTGTAAGTTGCATGGGATGGAGACGATCCAGTCGCAGGTGGATGAGCTAGTCGCCCAGATGACACCGGCCGAGAAAGCCGGGCAGCTCACCCAATACTTCTACTTCCGTTTGCCGGCGGATGCCCCTGCCCCGGCTCAAGGCTTCGACGCCGACGAGCAACCAAGGATGGTCGAGTCGGCTCTGCGGACGGGCGGTGCGGGTTCACTGCTGTTCGTCACCGATCCTGCCGAGATCAACCGCCTCCAACGGATCGCGCTCGAAGGTAATCGCCTCGGCATCCCCTTGCTGTTCGGTTTCGACGTCGTTCACGGGCTCCGCACGATTCTGCCGGTGCCGATTGCGATGGCGGCCTCCTGGGATCCGGAGACTATTGAGCGTGGCCAATCGGTCGCCGCCCGCGAGGCGCGCGCCGTTGGCATCCGCTGGACGTTTGCACCCATGGTCGACAATGCCCGCGATCCACGTTGGGGTCGGATCATCGAGGGCGCCGGTGAGGATCCGTACCTCGGCGCGGCCCTGGCCGTCGCCCAGGTGCGCGGCTTCCAGGGTGGTGACCTGGGTGCACCTGACCGAATCATCGCCGGACCGAAGCACTTTGCCGGCTACGGGGGCGCACTCGGAGGGCGCGACTACGACGAGGTCAACCTTTCCGACTCTGAGCTCTGGAACGTGCACTTCCCGCCGTTCGAGGCGGCGGTCGAGGCTGGTGCCGGAAACGTGATGACCGCCTACATGGACCTGAACGGAATCCCGGCTGCGGGCAATCGGTGGCTGTTCACCGAGGTGCTGCGCGATACGTGGGGGTTCGAGGGCTTCGTCGTCAGTGACGCCAACGCCGTACGCAACCTCGTTACCCATGGCTTTGCGAGTGATCTCGCCGATGCCGCCGCCCGCGCGGTCAACGCCGGAGTTGACATGGAGATGGCGATTTCGGACCCCGCATACGCTCACCTGCCCGAAGCGCTGGAGTCAGGTGCGGCCAGCGCGCAGGCAGTTGACGCAAGCGTGCGGCGCGTGCTGGAAGCAAAGTTTCGGATGGGCCTCTTCGATGAACCGTACGTGGATGAGGACCGCGCCCGCGAAGTGCTCGCCGATCCAGCACACCGCGACGTGGCCCGCATTGCCGCGGAGCGATCAGCTGTGCTGCTCCGAAATGAGGGAGACCTGCTACCGCTCGACGCCGGCAGCCTCAGTTCGATCGCCGTCATCGGACCGCTCGCCGACTCCAAGCGCGACACCATCGGGCCATGGGTCTTCGACTTCGACCTCGATGAGACGGTCACCGTGTTGGAAGGCATCCGCGCCAAGGCCGGAGAAGGGGTGCGGGTGGAACACGCCCGCGGTCTGCGCGTCGTGCAACGCCTGTATCCGTCGCTGTTCGACATGTTTGGAGGGAACAAGCCACAGGACCCCGAGGGGTTCGACGAGAACGCTGAGTTCTACCAAGCCATTGACCTCGCCCGCGGAGCGGATGTTGCGGTCTTCGTCGCTGGCGAGTGGCAGAACATGATCGGCGAGGCGGCATCGCGGTCGTCGATGGAGCTGCCGGGACGCCAATTGGAACTGCTGCGGGCCGTTGTCGAGACCGGTACCCCGGTTGTGTTGCTGGTGATGAACGGGCGCCCCCTGGACCTGCGCTGGCCAGCTGAGCACGTGCCGGCGATCCTCGACATCTGGTACCCCGGCACGCGGGGCGGCGCGGCTGCGGCAAACCTGCTGTTCGGTGATGTCTCCCCCGGTGGCAAGCTCCCCTTCACCTGGCCGCGCACAGTGGGCCAGGTGCCGATGGTGTACGCACACACCCGCTCGCACGAGCCCGAGAACCAGGAGCGACGCTATTGGGACGAGGCCAGCACGCCGCTGTTCCCATTCGGGTACGGCTTGAGCTACGGCCGTTTCGAGTACGCCAAACTCGCAGTCGATCAGCCTGCCATTACGACTGACGGGACCGTCACCGTGTCAGTTGAGGTCACCAACAAGGCGGATCGAGAAGCAGACGAGGTCGTCCAGCTCTATATTCACCAGCGACACGGCTCCGCGTCGCGTCCGGTACGCGAGCTCAAGGGCTTCTCTCGCGTTTCTTTCGCCGCAGGGGAATCCCGCACGCTCGAGTTCCCGGTAGGGCCGAACGAGCGGCGGTACTGGAACGCGGCTGTCCGAGACTGGGTGACCGATTCCTCCACCTTCGATGTCTGGGTCGGCGGCGACTCAACGGCACAGCTGTCCACAACGTTCGAGGTCACAGAGGTTTGAACGTCAACCGACAGTGATGTTGATCGTGGCGAAGACGATCGACCGGATGAGTAGGAAGGAGGGACACAAATGCGGACCTGGCTCTACTTCACTCAGCGGATCGTCGCTCTTGCCGTCTTGGGATTGATCGCCACGGGCGGGTCAGCGGCGGCAGGAGTGTCGCGGTCGGACGCCGCTCAAGTCCCCACCGGAGTCGTCGGATGGGGAGACAATGAGCACGGGCAGGTGAGCATCCCGGTCGGGCTGTCCGATGTGACCGCCGTAGCGGCTGGCCAGGACCACTCGCTCGCACTCAAGTCCGACGGCACGGTCGTTGCGTGGGGAGACAACACATTCGGCGAGGCGACAGTGCCACTCGGCTTGTCCGGCGTCGTCGCGATCGCGAGCGGGTTCAATCACTCTCTTGCCCTCACATCCGATGGCAGGGTCGTCGGCTGGGGGCTTAACGACGGCGGGCAGGCCACCCCGCCGCAAGACCTGACCGGGGTGACCGCTATCGCCGCTGGAGGTGCGTTCTCGATGGCCCTGCGCGGCGATGGCACCGTCGTCGCGTGGGGAGACAATCTGTTCGGACAGACACAGGTGCCGGCCGGGTTGTCCGGGATCACGGCCATCGGCGCAGGGACGTACCATGCACTTGCAGTGCGGACCGATGGCACTGTGGTCCAATGGGGTGGCTACGAGATCGGCACGCCTCAGGGCAACAACCCGACGCCCCCGCCTGGATTGTCAAACGTCTCCGCGGTCGCAGGTGGCCGAAATCACTCCATCGCGCTGCTGCTCGACGGTTCCGTTGTCGAGTGGGGCGCGCAGGGCCGAGTCAAGACTCCCGGCGGGTTGTCCGGTGTGACGGGGATCGCCGCCGGCGCCGATCATTCACTCGCGCGCCGGGCGGACGGCACCTTGGTCTCATGGATGGCGATCGAAACGGCAGGCCCGCTCGGCGTCCAGGACCGCGGCCAAGCGAACGTGCCCCGCGGCCTCACGGGCGTTCTGACCATGGCTGGCGGTTTTCATCACTCGCTCGCGGTTGTCGTGCCGAAAATACCCAACTCCGGGGTCTCCGTCATAGGGAAGCTGGCCGTCGGCGCCGCGTTGGTGAGCATCGGAATGGTGGCCGTCGCGCTCGGCCGCGGAGGAACTGACCGCCGGCGCCGAGCCAAGGCGTAAGCGTCGATCCACGATGGGAATGGTGCGGGGTCCGAATCCGACGGGAGGGCTGCTGGTTCGTCTTACGCGATTCAGCTTCCGCAAGCGGCGCATCATGGTTTTTGCAATCTGGCTGCCCCTTCTCGTTGTGTTCAACGGCCTCAGTGGAGCCATCGGCATCGACTACCACACCGACTTCGACCTACCCGACAGCGATTCCAAGGTCGTGCAGGACGCGCTCATCGGCACGGGCAACGGCGAGGAGGCCGGGTCCAAAGCTCAGATTGTGTTCGGCTACCCCCAGTTCTCGAATGCCGACACGCACGCGGCAATCAAGGCACTGATGGAGCCGCTCTTCACCGAGGTTGACAAGCTCGAAGGCGTCAAGGTTGTCAGCCCCTACAGCACAGACGGCGTTGACTTCAACAGCAGGACGGGGACCGTCTCTTTCGCTCAGATCTCCTTCACCGATCGCGACAGGGCGGCCACCCACAGGTTGGCTGACCAGATCGAGCACCTCGGCGAAACCATGGTGCCACCGGAATCGCGGACCGTGAAATGCGATCTACAGAGGGCGCATGCCACCTGCCAGATAAGGGTCGAGTATGGCGGTCAGTTGTTCGCCAGGTTCGAACAGCCCGAGAGCGAGATCCTCGGCGTACTGGCAGCGATCGTCATCTTGCTCATCGCCTTCGGCTCCGAGCTCGCGATGGGTTTGCCGATCGTCACGGCCCTGTTCGGTCTCGGCGTGGGCTTAGCAGTGATGGGAATCGCCTCCAACGGATTCACGATCCCGGAGTTCGGCCCAGAGATGGCCGCGATGATCGGCCTCGGTGTAGGCATCGATTACGCCCTGTTCATCGTCACCCGGTTCCGAGAGCACTTGCACGCCGGCATGGAGGCTGAAGAGGCCGTCATCCACGCCGTCGACTCGTCAGGCCGCGCCGTCATCTTCGCTGGGATCACGGTCATCATCTCCCTGCTCGGGCTGTTCATCATCGGCCTGTCGTTCGTGCGCGGCATGGCGGTGGCCGCGGCCATCAGCGTGCTGATCATGATGCTCGCGGCAATCACTCTGTTGCCGGCCCTGATCGGGTTCGCCGGCGAGCGCATCGACGAGACCTCGAGAGCCGCGGCCATCGCTGTTGGGGCGTTCGTTGTGCTGGCCCTGGTCGGTGTTTTCACTGGCATCCCTCTGGGCGTCGCGCTGCTCGGCGCTGTCGTTGTCGCGATCGTCGTCATGCTGCTCAGCGCGTTGCCGTTCGGCGAGGTACTGCGTACCCACCTACGGCACCGCCGACCGAAACCTCGAGAGCAGCAGTTCTGGTATCGATGGAGCCGGTTCATTCAGCGTCGGCCGTGGCCGCCGTTGCTTCTTGGCATCCTCGTGCTGGTCGCGCTCGCCGCGCCCTTGACGTCGATCCGCCTCGGGTTCGGCGACACCGGCAACCTTCCCGAGAAGAACACGGCGCGAAGGGCATACGACTTGATGGCCGCCGGTTTCGGGGCGGGAAGTACCGGCCCGCTCATCCTGGTCAGCACCGACCCCGCGGTCACCGCCGACTCGGCGAAGATCGTCGACGACGCTCTCTCGGCCGACCATGGCATCGCTTTCGCCACCGACGGTAAGAAACTGGTCAACGGCACATGGTTCTGGCAGGCGTTCCCGGTGAGCTCACCGCAGGACGAGGCCACCACCGACCTCGTCAACCGCCTACGCAGAACGGAGCTACCGGCGACAGGCGTCGACGTCAGGGTCGGCGGCTTCACTGCCGCCACCGTCGACTTCGCCGCGTATCTCGGCAAGCGCCTGCCACTGCTCATCGGCGCGGTCCTCATCCTCAGCTTCGTGTTGCTCATGATCGTCTTCCGTAGCGTGCTCGTTCCACTCAAGGCCGTCATCGTGAACATGCTGTCGGTCGGCGCTGCCTACGGGGTGATCGTGGCCATCTTCCAATGGGGCTGGCTGAAAGGTCTGTTCGAGATCGGTAGGCCTGGGCCGATCGAAGCCTGGGCGCCGATGATGCTCTTCGCCATCACCTTCGGTCTGTCGATGGACTACGAGGTGTTCTTGCTCTCCCGCATGAAAGAGGAGTTCGATCGAACTGGCGACAACGCCGCCGCAGTGGCCGATGGTCTGGCTGTCACGGCCAGGGTCATCACCGCTGCCGCGCTGATCATGGTGTGCGTCTTCTCCGCATTCGTGCTCGGCGACAGCCGGGAGCTGAAGGTGTTCGGACTCGGCCTTGCTACGGCCGTCCTCGTCGATGCAACAGTGGTACGCATGGTGCTGGTGCCGGCGACCATGGAGCTGTTGGGCAAGCGCAACTGGTGGCTGCCGAAAACGCTCGATCGAGCGTTGCCACACATCAACGTCGAAGGCCATCCCATCGCCCGAGCGCGGAGCGGGAGACCAGTCTGATGGAGCATGGTCACGCGCACGATCGCGGGCTAGGTGGCTTCGGGCGCTACATGAAGATGCTGCCAAAGATGTGGCGATCCCCGGTCAGCCGCGAGGTGATTCGCGCTATCGCGCCACAGCCGGGTGAGCGTGTTGTGGACGTAGGCGCCGGCATGGGCCCCGCCACCGTGCTGGCCGCTAAGGCTGGCGCCTCGGTGCTGGCGGTGGACCCGACGCCGTACATGCGCCGCATCCTCGGTGTGCGCCGGCTCGGTCAGCGCGGCCGCACTGCCATCCGTGTGACCGACGGCGCTGCCGAATCCATCCCCGCCGGCGATCACAGTGTCGACGCATTGTGGACGGTGAACACAATGCACCATTGGACAGATTTGGATACGGCGGTCCACGAACTCGCGCGCGTGTTGCGACCGGGTGGTCGGCTGCTATTGGTGGACGAGGACTTCGACGCCCCGGCGCACCCCGCCTTTGTCCACATGCAAGAGCGAAAGGCCCACCGAGCCCGTCCTTTCACTGAGATCGACCCAGCAGCCGTGGAGGCGAAGCTGATGGCAGCCGGGTTCGTCAACGTCGAGGGTTCCAACGGCTCGATGGCCGCCCGCCCAGTCAAGATGGTTCGTGCCACCCGGTGACTCCGGGGAAAGGTCGCCGGCTCACGACCATGCCAATGTAAGAGCGGGCGAACGGCGAAACACGAAACCTTCCGGCGGCGCCGCTCGGGTTACGCGCAGTCCCGGAAGCTCCAACCACGCCCGCACTGCTGCAGCGATCTCGAGACGAGCGAGTCGGATCCCGATGCAGTGATGGGCACCGAAGGAGAACGACAGTCCGCGATTGGCGTTCGGACGTGTGATGTCGAATCGCAGCGGGTCGTCGAACTGGGAAGCGTCACGGTTGGCGGCGAGCACGGACACTCCGATGAACTCGCCTGGGCCCACCGTGACATCACCGGCGACGAACTCGTCGACGACCCACCGCTCGATGAAGGAAACGGGCGGTAGGAGACGCATAGCTTCCTCGCACGCGTTCGGGAGCAGGCCCGGATCCTCGCGCACGAGTTTCAGCGCGTGCGGGTGTTCGAAGAGCAGGTACAGGGTGTTCACGATCGCGGACTGCACCGTTTCGATAGCCCCGAACACGATGACCCGGAGCTGGGCGACGACCTCGTCCTCGGAGATGGTCTCGTCGCCGGCGTTGACCACGATCGAGGTGATCGAAGTCCCAGTTCCACCTATAAAGAGCCGGGTGCGAGACCAGCGTGTGCATGCTCGACGCGAACGTGACCGTGCCAGTGATGACCACCATCGCCAGAGTCGCGCTCAGGATCGCGGAACGCACCGGCACAGCGTCGCGGCGCAGACTGGGTTCCACAGCAAAGCGAATCCCCAGAACAGCGGGTACCGATAAACCCGAAACAGTCGCCGCTCGGCAGATTCGTGAGCCGTGCTCGCGCGTGCGTTGTCGTTGTCGTGCAACCCGTTTCGACGACTCGCGTATCGCGCCCACCACTGCAACGACCGCGAGAGCAATGATCAAGACGAGCATTCCTAGACCGAGCACGGTCCAGTCGACGTCGACGCCAGGGCTCGGGACGACCCGACGCACGGGACCGAGTGGTGACAACGGCGACAGGCCGACAGCCACGGCAAACGCCAGCACTGAACCGACGACCACGGCACCGAGAACGCCCACGAGCCCGTCCATCGAGGTCATTGCCGGAGTGGCGCCGAGCGCCCGCAATGCGCCGATGTCGTTGACCGCCAAGCGAAGTTGCCGGCCAATCACCTGCGCGGCGATCAACAGCGTTGCTAACCCCGCTATGCAGCCGAACACCGCCAGCGCAACGGACAACGGCTTGATGGCCCGCTCAGCCTTCGCGGCGCTTGTAGCACTGGTGGTGAATAGGTGAGGAAGATTTGCGGGCAACACTTGCTGGATCTCGGCCTCGACGGCCACAACGTCGCTGCCGCCGTGATCGAGCACGAGAGAACTCGCTGACAGATACGCGCAACAGTCCTCGAATTGACGTGTCACCGCCGGGGTGAAAATGATGTCTTCTTCTCGGTTGACGAGGTCAACGTCGTCGGGCACTACCTTGTCTGCGAACAAGACAATGCCGACCAGCGTGACGTCGATCCGTGCCCGCGGTGGCACACTTGCCGTGCCGAAGCCAGGCAGATTGAAGTCGGCCATGTCGTAAAAGCCCATATGCATCACGTCGCCCACATGTAGCCCGAGACCATCCGCGATCGTAGATGTCATCACGACCTCGTCGGCCCGCGTCGGATCGGGTAACCGCCCGGTGGTCACCGTGACTCGATCCTGATCCAAGAGCAGACCATCGAGGCTGCCAAGAGTGTCATTTAGCTGGACAGGGATGACGACGGGCGAGTCACCCGCAGTGATCAGCTGGACGTTCAGCCCGAGATAGCTCTCAACGTGTTTCACGTGAGGAAGATGGGCGATCGTGTCGACCAAAGTCGGGTTGTACCCCGTGGAATTGATTGAGGGATCCCAGGCCCCGGTGATGAGACCAATATCGGAGGGATTGGTACTCGCCAAGTAGGCGGGGAAAGACGACTGGGTGCGTCGAGCCGAGGCCACCGCAGCCAACGCCATACCGCCGAGAACACCAATCAGCCCGACAAGGGTGAGATAGCCCGCCGCGCGTGCCCGCAGAGTCGCACGGAATCGGTACCACGCAACCCGAGCCACGTGCAGCGTCACCTCGCTGAGCTCCCGAGTTCTGGCTGCGGCACATCCACCTGCGACGACGCGCCACCAGCTCGTCGCCGTAGCAGTATCTCAGCCATGCCAATCGGCGACAACGAAGCCAGCCTGTGTATCAGCGTCGTGCCAACACCCCATCGGCCGCGCAACGGTCCGATGCATAGGAGGTCACGCTATGGACTGCTTCCGATCGGGGTCCCGTCACCGTTGAGCCCGCAGTAGGCGGCCATCCGCTGACCGGTGCCGCCGGCTGCCCCAAAATTGTCCATGCTGTCGGCCTTGATGGCGGCATTGATCGTCTCCACGAGCAACTGGGCGTCGGTCTTGATGTCGCTCGGCGCTGTCTTGACAAGGTCATTGATTGTCGCCTGGAGATCTTTGAAGATCTTCAATATCTGGGCATCCTTCTCCGGGGTGTCCGGCACGCCTACCGGCGCAGTGGCCTCGCCCAGCGTGGCGGTGTCTTGGCAGAACTTCGTCTTGTTGGCGGCGCTCCCACTGCTGCCACAGCCCGCCAGCATGGCCACTGCGACAACGCTGAACAGCGCGATGCCGGATCCTCGTCCACGACGCAGCGATGCACCAGTGATTCGATGGTGATGTGACCAAACGGCTGTCATGCCTCTCAACACCCCGCAGACCGGCCCAGACTGAGGCCCTAAGCGGGCACAACTATGGGGCAGGCATCCCAATTACACAAGCGATTGCCCGAACTCTCCGGTGACGGCCTCCGCCACGGCGCGGTTGTCCGGGCGACGCCCTAGCGAATCGGCGTCGATTCGTTCACGCAACAGATGGAGGAACGCGTGGTCCATTCCTCGCCAGCCGACGACGCGGATTCGATCCGTCTCGGGCCGCACATTCATGAGCGCGCCGCGAAAACGTTCGAGGTCGCGGGCCGCCGCTCGGCGGCGGGGCAGGTCCCGACTCGATGCCAGCGATCTGGGTTCATCCCGCCCTCGTCGCAATGCCGTGAACCGGGCAATCCTTACGCGATACGGTTTCGTGGAGCTGAGGCGACTTGAACCCCTGACCCCTTCCGACACTGGCAGTCCCCAACGCGACAAAGTGGAGTTACTCCCGCTTCTGCAATCGCAGACGGTTCAACCGTGTGGCGGCCCACTTCCGCGCCGCACCTTGCTCCGACTTATGAGGGGCAATCGGCGTGTTTGGTGCTATGGGGACCTATCCCGACTCGGGAGGTTCGAGACGCACACAGGGCGGTTCACAGTGCGACCACTGTCGCGGCGGGCGTTGGGAATGTGGTCGCGCCATTGCGGATACCGGTGTGTTGGAGGTTGGAAAGGGTGGCGTAGAGGCCTCCGTCGCTGACGAGGCTGGTGTGGGTGCCTTGTTCCGTGATCTGGCCGTGGTCGATGACGATGATGCGGTCGGCGCGGCGAACGGTCGAGAGTCGGTGGGCAATGATGATGGTGGTGCGGCCGACCATCAGGTTTTCGAGTGCCTCAATGACGAGGCTTTCGGCTTGGGCGTCCAGAGCGCTGGTGGGTTCGTCCAAGATGAGTATGGGGCTGTCCCGAAGGATTGCTCGGGCTATCGCGACGCGTTGGCGTTGTCCGCCAGACAGGTCGGCTCCTCGTTCCCCGAGCACCGTGTTGAAGCCGTCGGGTAGACGGTCGACGAACTCGTCGACGCGGGCTTGGACGGCAGCCTTGGCGACCTGTTCGGGTGTGGCCCCGGGCCGTCCGCAGGCGATGTTGTCCCACAGCGAGGTGCGAAACAGAATCGAGTCTTGGAGGACGAGGCCGATTTGGGGACGGAGAGAGGCGAGGGTGTAGTCGCGGATGTCGACGCCGTCGATCCGGACGGCGCCTCGGTCGGGGTCGAAGAAGCGAGGAATGAGCGAGGCGAGGGTGGACTTGCCTGATCCGGTGGGACCGACAATGGCGACGGTCTCACCAGCGTGGATCGTGAGACATGCGTCGACGAGTACGGGGTCGGTGCCATAAGCGAACGAAACGTGATCGAAATCGATTCGGCCCCGAAACGGCTGTGCCGGGTCGGCGGTCGGGCGATCGGCGACGTCGGGTGTGCGGGCGAGGATGGCGTCGACTCGTTCTCCGCAGGCTTCCCCGCGACTGATGTTGAAAGTGAGCTTGGAGAGCGCCTTTACCGGGACGTACAGCTTCGTGAGATAAGCCAGAAAGACAAGCAGAACGCCCACGGTCATACGACCGTCAAGCACGCGTTGGGCGCCGACGGCGATCACAACGGCACGGGCTACGGCACCGGCGACGTCCACAAGGGGGCCGAGGCGCGCTTGGTGACGGATGGCGTCGAGGTTGGCAGCCAGGCTCTCATCGGTGCTGTGCACGAACGCCGCGTTGGTCTTCTTCTCGAGTGAGAAGGCCTGTACGACTTGGATCGCGGCGAGGCTTTCGGCCGCGATCCCGGCGACCTCACCATCTTTGGCTCGCGCTTGACGCGAGGCACGCTTCATCTCGTGGGTCGAGTGGTAGATCGACCACACCATCAGCGGCGTGACCACTAACGCCAACATCGCGAACACGGGGTCGACCACAAACATCACGGCGAGCATGCCGACGACCAACAATACGTTCGGCGCCAACACCGCCAAGGCTTGGACCATCAAGTCTTGAAGACGGTCGACGTCTCCGGTGACGCGGCTGGTGAGGTCGCCAACGGTTTGCCGATGATGAAATCGCAGTGAAAGCCGCTGGAGATGAGCGAACGTCTCTGCGCGAATGTCATTGCCGATCCTTTGACCGGTCCCATCCATCAATCGCGTTGAGGCGAAGTCCGCTAACGCGCTCAAACCAACGAGGGCTATGAGAGCGATCACTGCCGTAATAATCAGCGCGGTAGGCGACCAGGTCGCTGGCACTACAGCCGCTATCGGGCTAGATCGTGCTCCGCGTTTGGGCGCCAGGACATGATCAACCACCAGCGCCAGCGGCCACGGCTCGGCCAGCCCGATCACGATCTGCACAACCGCCAACGACGTGCCAGCCGTAAGACGCACTCGATACGGCCGTATGAAGCGACCAAACCGGCGAAACGTGGGGATCACGCCGCGATCTCCCGCGCGCATGGAAGAGAGGCCAACACTTCCTGATCGCGCCGCTTCGTGAGTAGATCCATCGCTTCGCCATATGGCGCCCAACGCACGGAGTCGACTTCTCCCGAAGCGACCGCCACACCGTCACCCGGGGACATGGCCCAGTAGCGAACGTGTTTGGCTCGTCCGTTTCGGTCGCGGTAGGTGACCTCGATGAGTTCGTCGCCCGGCTCACAGATCAGCCCGGTCTCCTCCGCCACCTCACGCAACGCACACGCCTCCGCGGACTCGTCCGGTCGGCACTTGCCCTTGGGGAGAGACCAGTCGCCGCGATTCAGTCGATGTACCAACAACACCTGGAGCTCTAGCCCCTGGCGCCGCCAGACCACCCCGCCTGCCGCCTCGATAACGTATCCAGAGGGCGGGGTCAGCGTTGCCGCCTCGGCAGCGGCCACCTTGGCCACGAGAGCTGGCAACCGCTGAGCAGCCTCGACCGTGCGGAACGTTGCCACTTCCGTCAACCGATCGAACACCCTGATGTCGACGATCGCTCCCGGTCGCGATTCCAACACTCGCCGCGCTACTACCGCCGACCTTGCCGGCCACAAGGCGCTCGATAGCGTCGCGCACGACGATGCAAGCTGCACGGCCGCATCACCCAGCACCAGAACCGAAGCCTCGGCCGCGAAGGCCGCCTTCTCCGCCCACACCGCCAGCTCTTCGACCCCGTCGTCATACGCCGTGACCGCGCTCGTGCACACCTGTCGCCAACGGCGGCGCAACAACCCGGGCACGACAGTGCTGGCAGCAAGTTCGGCGGCCACTCCGACGTCGCAGTCGATGTTGCCATCAGCGAGCCTTGCGATAGCGCCGTTGGTTGCCAGCGCTTCGATTGCCGACGATCGAAGCAACACCGCCGCGTCGAGACGCGCAATCCACATCCCGAGCCTTGCGCGGTCCGCGCCCTTCACAACGCCCGACCACGCGGTCAAAGCCACGTGATAGGCGTCAACCAGCTCAGCGGCCGTGTCCAACTCCAAAAGCAACACCCGAAGATCATCAACCCTGACACGATCGAGAACGGGACGAAACGTACGCAGATTGGCACGCAACCGCCGTGCGGCATGCCGCAAAACCACGACCTCCTGAGGACTCTGCCCGCCGTCGCGCACCGACACCAAAGTCGAAATCACATCGATGGCATCAGCAGTGACCACCGCCACCGCGAACTCGCCCGCGGACCTTTCCGAACCTTGTTCGCTCACGAGTTGACCCGCGCCCAATAAGAGTCCCGTCCCATGCATGATCCGTCCCATTCGCGCCCTGCCTGCCCGTCTCCGGAGGGGAATCCACCGAACACACTGGGCAATCCACGACCTAAACGGGGTATTCGCCGACAATGCAACGCGAGATACGGCTCGACAAGATCTTTTTGATTCGCCCCCGACCCCGTCGGAAGCGATGTTTTACGCTCCAGGGTCAGGTGGGGAAGTGTCGCTGGTCGTTGTTGTCGTCTCCGCATCGCCGTCGGGCGGCGAGGGCTGCGGATCGATCGCAGCATCCGGTGCCGGCTGATCCGATGGTGTAGTTGTGGTCGTGTCGCTGGCCGGGGTTGCAGAATCACGCGGGATCGCGGGTACTGCCGCCGGTGTTCCGCTGTCACCCGGGACGGCTGCCGGTGGAGTTGGCAAACCGCTGCCGGCGTCGGCGGGCATGCTCGCCGGAGTGCCGGCGTCAGTCCCCGTGAGCGGGTCGGGCGAGATCGTCGCCGGAATTGCCGATCCGCTACCTGCGTCGCGACCTTGCGTCGGTCCGATTCCAGCACCCGGCAACGTTGACTCAACGGTCAGTGGGTTCCCCGCCATCGGGGCATCGCCAGGCGTTGACTTAGCCGGGCCGACTCGATCTAGCCGCGGATGAACCACGTGCACGGGATTCTGGCGGTGGTGATCAACGCCCGGGAGGTGCAACACTCCCAATGCCTGCCCACTGCCCGTGACAGCGAGCGCAACAGCCGCACCAAACACGATCTTGCCACCGAACGTGCCAACGAACGCGCCGATCCCCGCGAGCACCCGCCGTCGCCCCCAGGTCGCCGCCACCGGGCGCAAACTCACGTCCGTCAACGAACCCGCCGGCGCACGAGACACCGTGCACGCAGACACCGACGAAGATGCTGCGATTGCAGCAGGATCGACGAACTCGCTCAACGCCGCACCCACCGATGGCAGCTGTGCGACCGCGAACTCGGAACGAATCGCCACCAGCAGCGCGGCGACCTCGGCCGAGTCCGACCTCACCAGCCCGCGCACCAGTTGTTCCGTAACGTTCTCACTGAGACGACTCACGCGGTCCTCCGTGAGGTGTTCGCTGATTTACCCGGCAGGGATACGGCCCGCTGCGAAATCGCTCTCTGCAGCGTCGCGATCGCTCGATGCTGGATCGATTTGATCGCCCCAACCGGCTTCCCCAACGCACTGGCAACCTGCTCCAAAGACAGATCCGCGATCACCCTGAGCATAAGAACGTCGCGCTGATCCGGCGTCAGCACCGACAACATCTGATCAATGTCAGCCGATGCAAGCGCCGTCAACGCCTCACCCTCGACGTCGCCCAACGACTGAAACCGCAACGAAGACGATTCCTCCGCCGGCGGCGATCGACGAAACCCAGCACGCCGCGAGTCGACCGCCTTGTGATGGGCGATCGTGAACAACCAGGTCCGAAACGCCCCACCATCTCCAACGAAGCCGTTCAGATTTCGGAACGCACCCAAGAACACATCGTTGACCACCTCATCGATCTCGTCGACCCCGAGGCCGCGCACATAACTCGCCACAGGTCCAGCCAACAACCGATACAAGCCCGTGAAACCGGTGCCATCACCAGCCATCGCCACCCGGACCAACGATCCGATCTCGCGATCTCGCTCCTCGTCGCGGGCCACCACCACTTATCGGCCCTCGTCTTGGAAACCTGAACAAATCACAAGTGCCGTTTTTGTCTGGAGTTTCGGTTCGCTTGACCGGCCCGCACCATGCCCGCTGAGCGGCGTCGCGTGCGTTGGGCGCCCACGCTGTAGCAGTCGAGCGCTACCGG
>JANPGV010000065.1:0-1508 GCA_031424145.1 Ilumatobacteraceae bacterium | reverse complement strand
TCGGGATGCCGCTCGACAGAGCACGGTTCGAAGCCAGAGTTGATCGCTCCGGGCTCCATCACATGTGGCTAGGCGCGGGGTCGCCGGGTGGTGGCGGTCAGGTCCGCGTCGACGGCAAGCTGCTCACCGCGGCTCGAGCCTCGTGGGAGATCGACAACGGTTCTGTGCCCGACGGTGCCCGGGTCCGGTCGTGCGCCGGCGAACCCGCTTGCGTGCGAGTGGACCATCTACGACTCGATCAACGCGCCAAGTCGTCGGCATCACCACCATCGAAGAAGCGATCACCGCGAGGCGCCGGGACGGTTACCGCGATCTCACCCGGAGTATGGAAGATCGGCGTCACCGTCGGCGTCGATCGCCTCGGACAGCGTCGCCGCACCTTCCGCACCATCTACGGCACTCGAAAGGACGCGGCCACAGCGTCGGCCGCCTTTGTCACCGAGGTCGGCGACGGGCACCACTTTGTACGCCAGCGCGACAAAGAGTTGACGCTCGACAGTTTGGTTGCCTGGTATCTCGAGTTCGCCCGACAGGACCGAGGACTCGATCACTCCACACTCACCGCCTACGCCGACGCCTACTCCCACTGGCTGAAAGAGCCGATCGGCCACAAACGGGCCAACTCGATCACGACAGCCGAGATCGACAAGGCCTTCGCCCGCATGCGACGAGCCGGCCTCTCACGCAGCAGGATGAACAACGCCCGAGCCCTGCTGAGCGGCGCGTTCAAATGGGGAAAGCGCCACCGCAAAGTGACCAGCAACCCCGTCGATGGATTCGAGTTGCCGACCAGCACACACACTCCACGCCACACCACCGCACCCGAGTTGGACGAGCTGTCACGCCTGCTGGCCACCGCCGACGAACACGACGAAATGATCGCGCCCGTGCTCAAACTCGCAGCGACCACTGGTCTGCGACGAGGTGAGCTCTCGGGTCTGCGACGCGACCGGCTGCACCTCGACCGACACGAACTGATCGTCGACACCGCGATCAACGATGCCGGAGGAATCGTCGTCGAGAAGCAAACCAAGACCAGGAGCAACCGAGCAGTCAGCCTCGAGGAGGCCACCGTCGACCTACTCCGACAGCACCTCGCCGCAATGGACGCCCGGGCAGCCGCCTGCGGAACCAGCGTTGCTCCGGATGGTTTCGTATTCAGCCTCGAGCCCACCTGCAGCACTCCCCTGCGCCCGGAACTGCTCACCCGTCGCATGCGCCAACTGCGTAGGGAGCATGGCCTGACCAACGGCAGCTTCGATGCCACAATCCTCGCTCTGCGCAAATGGACGACCAGCGAACTGATGGACGCCGGCTTTCAACCCCACTGCCGTGAGCAGGCGCCAGGGCCAGACCGTGCAGGTGATGCTCCACCATTACTCGACCGGTCGTCACTCTGCCGACACGGCTGGGACAACGAACCCACGGCCACGAGGCCGAGTAACATGGTCCAGTGGCCCGCATAGCAAGTGACCTCCCTCGCGACCCGGTCGTCGACGTCGTCGCGG
>JANPGV010000064.1:0-29145 GCA_031424145.1 Ilumatobacteraceae bacterium | reverse complement strand
CTGCTGTCCTTCGCCAAACGGTCGACAACACGGGCGCGGTCGTGATGGGCCGCCGCCTCTTCGACGTCGTCGACGGCCCCAACGGCTGGAGCGACTCGATCGGTTACGGTGCCGAGCACAACGCAACTCCACCGTTTTTCGTCGTCACCCACTCCATCCCCGACAAGGTGAGGCTCGGTCACCAGTTCACGTTCGTGACGGACGGCCTGGAGAGTGCGATCCGGCAAGCTCGCTCAGCGGCCAACGAAAAGGATGTCATCGTGATGGGCGGGGGCGATGTCGTACGGCAATCCGTCGACGGCGGTTTCGTCGACGAATTACGGCTCCACATCTCACCGGTGCTGTTCGGTTCCGGCACGCCGTTGTTCGTCGACGTGGGACGACGACTTCTCACTCAGGTCGAGACCAAGGTCTCCTCGACCGCCGTCCATGTGACGTACGCCTTGTGACCCATATTCGGGGCACCGCAACCTGACCGACGGTGGCGCTATGCCAGCCGACGTGCCATTTCGATCTCCGCGACCCCGTCACGTTCGCGCGGCGCCGACTGACCGGTCCTCTCGAAACCGTTTCGGTGATACATGCGCTCCGCCCGCTCGTTGCCGTCAGTGACGAGCAGATGAACCAACGAACATCCTTGCGTGCCGGCCCATCGCACAACTTCTTCCACCAACCCGTCAGCGACGCCCGTGCCGTGGGCGTGAGGTTCAACCCACATCGCAAACAGGTGGGCGATCCCACGGTCGAGGTCTTCGGGACCTCCTACGACGAGGCCCAACGGCTGACCCGCCTCGTCGAGGCACAAGCAGTGTGGGTAGCGGTCGGGGCGAAGCCGCTGGCTCCAATCATCTGCGGAGAACAACACTTCACGATCGAACGTCGAGCCGAAGGCTGTCGGTGCAAGTGTGAGTGCTCTCAGCCGCACCGTCCGCACCAACTCGTGATCTTCCGGGACCATGCGTCGAATGCTGAACGCCATTGCTGCTCTGCTAGTCCTGCCGTTGCACCAGCCGGCGCCTGACCGGGAACAGGTCGGCACCGAGTCTGCGCCGAATCGTTCCCCAGATGCCGCCTTGCAACAACAGGGCGACGGCAATGGCGATGATGCCCATCGAGATGAAGTAGACCGTCTGGTGATCCTTGAAGCGCTCGCGCAACACGTAGTAGAGCACTGCGCCGATGACTGGGCCTTCGATTGTGCCGATGCCGCCGATCACGACGATGAAGATGATCGGGGCCGTCCATTGCACGACGCTGAACGCTCCGCCCGTGCCTGCTGGCTGCACGCGCAACTGCTGGAGGTAGTACGTCGCACCGGCAAGGCCTGTCCAGAAGGCAGCGAGCATCCAGACCAGGAATCGCGTGCGGTAGACGTTGGCTCCGAGGCCACGCGCCCCGTCTTCGCTGTCACGGATCGCCTGCATCTGCAAACCGAGCCTCGAGCGCAGCACGAGGTACGTCACCAGGACTGCCCCGACCCCGACGATGAGAGCGAACCAGTAGCTGTTGTCCTGGCGAGTTGCCAGCGCATGCCCCTTGATGTTCAGCGAGACGCCGTTGCCGGCTCCGAGGCTCTTCTGCAGGATCACGATCAGGCTGACGGCCTCGGCCAGCACCCAGGTCCCGATCGCGAAGTAGCTGCCGCGCAGACGGAAGGCGATCAGGCCGATCGGGATCGACAGCACGGCAGCGACCAACGCCGAGAAAAGCACTGACCAGTACAGGTTCTGGTGATGGACGTTGACGAAGGCGATCATCGAGTACGCGCCGAGGCCGACGAACGCCTGTTGACCGACCGACACGACACCGGCAAAGCCGGCGAGGAGGTTCCACATCACTGCCAGAGCCATCAGCGTGAGTAGTTCGACCATCTTGCGTTGCAAGGAGATCGAACCCCACGACGGCAGGAAGGCGAGCACGACGACCGCCGTGATCGCGACGACGGCGAACACCCTGCTGGCCAACGTGCCACGGACGACGCGCGTCGTCACCTGGACTGCACCTTGCCGAACATGCCAGTCGGCCGGAACACCAGCACGGCGAGGAACACGAAGTGGCCGAACAGCTCCCCCCATTGCGGATTGATCTGTCGACCGGCCGCCTGGGCAACGCCCAGCGTGACGCCTCCGGCAAGGGTTCCCCACAGTGAGCCAAGACCGCCGATGATGACCGCCTCGAACGCGTAGATCAGCCGAGCCGGGCCGACGAACGGGTCGAACGACGAACGTGCGCCGAACAGCACACCGGCCAGGGCGACTGTCGCGATCGCCAGCGCCATGGCCACGGCGAACACACGCTTGATGTCGATGCCCATCAGCCGGGCCGCGTCCGGATCATCCGAGGTTGCCCGGAACGCCCGTCCGAGCTTGGTGCGCTTCAAAAAGAGGGCCAGTGAGCCGAGCACGACGACAGCCGTGATGAACGTGAACAATGGAAGCCAGCCGATTCCGATCGTGTCGTTGACCTTGATCGTCGACGTCTTCAGTCGTCCGATGTTGAGGCCCCGCGTGTCGGCCGTGTACTTCTCGAGCAAGGCGTTCTGGATGACGATCCCGAGGCCGAATGTGGCGACGATCTGAAAGGCGGGATCGACACCGACGACCCGATCGAAGATCACGAGTTGCAGGAGGTAACCCACCACGAAAGCGGCAGGAAGCACAATCAACAGCGCGACCAGTGGGTTGATCTTCAGCGACGTCGAGATCGATAGGGTCATGAAGGCGGCAAAGATCGCCAGGTCTCCGTGGGCCAGGTTGACCAGGCGCATCACACCGAACGACAACGACAGGCCGGTCGCGAACAGCGCGTAGAGGCCGCCCAGCAAGATCCCCTGGATGATTGCGTTCGTCCAGACCATCAGTGACTCCGCCGCGACATCCCGAAGTAGGCCTCGGTGATCTGCTCCTTGGAGACGTCCCCGGGCGTGCCGCTCAACGAGATCCGACCCTCGAGGAGACAGTAGAAGCGGTCGGCAACCGCCAAGGCCTGGTTGACGTCTTGCTCGACGATCAGCACCGTCGTGCCCTGGGCCTTGATGATCGGCACCGCCTCGTACACCTGGCGGACCACGATCGGTGCGAGCCCCAGCGACACTTCGTCGAGCAGCAACAGCCGGGGATTGGACATCAGCGCCCTCGCGATTGCCAAGGTCTGGCGTTCGCCACCGGAGAGCCCCTCACCACTGCGATTCAACAACCGTGTCAGCAACGGGAACGCCTCGAGCACGCGCTGCTTCGTCCACGGGCCGGGGCGACCCACGTCGCCACCGATCACGATGTTCTCCTCGACCGTCAACGAGTCGAAGATTCGCCTGCCCTCGGGGACGAGGGCGATGCCTTGCGCCACACGCTTGTGCGCCGGGGTGTGGGCGATCGAGACGCCTTCATAAACGATTTCGCCCCGCATCGGCTGCACAAGCCCCACGATCGCCTTCAGCAACGTCGATTTCCCTGCTCCGTTGGCGCCGATGATCGACACCGTCTCCGCCTCGGCCACGTGGAGATCGATGCCGAACAACGCCTGGAAGTCGCCGTAGCCGACGTCGACCTTGTCCAGCAGCAGTAGCGACTCCGTCACAGGTCACCGCCGAGATCGTCACCGAGATACACCGAGCGCACCTCGTCGCTGGCCATCACCGTTTCGGGATCACCTTCGATCAGCTTTCGGCCGGCGTCGACTGCCATCATCCGGTCGACGACACGCAGGAGAGCGTGCACGATGTGCTCGATCCAGACGATCGACACCCCGGTGGTACGAATCTCCTTGATCGTCTCGACGAGCTCGAGGACCTCGGCCTCGGTGAGCCCACCGGCGATCTCGTCGAGCAGCAGGAGGCGAGGTTGCGTTGCCAGCGCCCTGGCGAGCTCGAGCCGCTTCCGGTCGAGCAGCGTGAGTGATCCTGCGATCACATTGGCCTTGCCGAGCATGCCCGTCTGCTCGAGCGCGGCGACTGCAGCGTCGTCGCGCGTGCCTCGCAACCGGCCGGTGGTGCCGAACGTCGAGCCAACCAGGACGTTCTCGAAAACTGTCAGCCCCTCGAACGGGCGGGGGATCTGCGCGGTCCGACCCACGCCGCGGTGGCAACGCACATGAGCCGGCAACTTTGTGAGGTCCTGGCCACCCATGCTGATGCTGCCGTGGTCGGCGCGCAGGTCGCCCGCCACGAGGTTGAGCAACGTGGTCTTGCCGGCTCCGTTGGGGCCGACTATGCCGAGGGCCTCACCCTCGGCAACGTCGAACGAGAAGTCCTGTACCACCCGAAGCGCGCCGAAGCGCTTCGACAGATCGACGACTTCCAGCAATGCCCCCACGGAGTGGTTGCAATCAGGCCAGCGGCTTCAGCGTGCCGTTGACCGGGATCTCGGGCGACTGCGTGTTGTTGACGACCAAGAGCTCGAACGGGAACTTGCCGCCGCTCTGCTTCTGCCATTGACCGCCGACCAACGAGGTCGGGCTGATGTTCTTCGGCAGTCCGTTCTTGCCGTACGCAATAGGGCCGACCATGGTGTCGAGCTGCGTTGCCTTCGCTGCATCAGCGATCGCCTGCTTGTCGGTGCTGCCGGCACGCGACAAAACGTCGAAGCACACTTCGAAGAGGGCGTGCACGAAGCCGACGAACTGGGTCCACTGCTTGCCCGTCGACGCCTCGTACTTGTCAGAGAGATCCTTCGCCGTCTCGCCCGTCAGCGAGCTGCTGAACGGATGGTTCGGCGTCCACCACACCTCACTGGCCAAGCCGTCGCCGATGTCGCCGAGCGCCTCGACAGCCGACGAGAACAGCACCGCCTTGGCCATGGTGACGAGCTTCGGGTTGAAACCCTGCTGCTTGGCCTGTGTCCAGAACGTGGCGAAATCGGGCGGAATCGGGATGCCAGCAACGATCTCGACGCCCCCATCCTTCATCTGGCCGATCACACTGGAGAAGTCGTCGCTCAACGTCTGGAAACGACCCGGGTCGACCAGCTTGTAACCCAATGCTGCGACACCGGCAGGGAAACCTGTCTTGGCATCCGCCAGCGCATTGCCGTCGGGATCATTGGGGCACAGCAGACCGACGGTCTTGTCTGTCTCGACCGACTTCCACAAGTCGCCGAACACTGCGACCAACTGATCGGCACCCCAGAAGAAGTGGTACGTCCAGTCGAACCCCACTGCGGGGTCGCCACCGCGAGGGAAGAAGTACGGCTGCCAAGGCGCAAGGGTCGACAAGCACGGCACGCCGTTGGCCTCGCACTGGTCGGCGACGGGGTTGATCATCTCCGGCGTCGCGATGGCCAGCATCACGTCAACGGCATCGTCGGTGATCAGCGCGCCCGCGGCCGACGCCGCGGTGTCGGAGTTGGACTCGACGTCTTTCTGGAGGATGTTGACCTTGTACGACTTGTCGCCGAGCATCAGACCGTCGGCGGCGAGCTTGTTGATGGCGTCGACGATGAATGGATTCGCCTCGCCGAAGCCGGCCAGTGCGCCGGTCAGCGGGGCGGTGAAGCCGATCTTGATCTCTCCATCGGCGCCGCCGCCGCCGAACTTGGCAGCATTTGTCGTACCACCGGTCGAGGGGGTCGAGGTGTTGACCACCGCAGTCTCGGTCGGCGATGGCGCCGAGGTGTTGGCGGGCGCGCCCGTCGTGCCGCTTGTCGAAGCTGCAGTGGTTCCTGCCGGTGCGTCGGTGGCACTGCTGGAGTTCTTGTCACTGCCGCACGCCGCAAGGATCGCGGCGGCTGCCGCTCCGCCGCCGAGCGCCAAGATGTGCCGGCGGCTGTAGATCGGCCGGGTTGGCCAGATTTGATCTTCCATGGTTGTTGATCCCCCTCAGTGGTTGGCTTTCTTCTTCGATCGTCGGCTGGAGTTAACGGGTACTCATAGCATGTCCGCGCGCTTCCAGCGCTCTTGTAGTGCGGCGTAGGTGCTCCTCCAACAGCCGCACGGCTTCACCGGCATCGCCGCGCAACGCCGCGCCGACCAGCGCCCGATGTTCACCGGGCACGTCGCGATCTTCGTCGTGGCCAACGGGTCGCGACCACCGGCGATACAACTCGGCCGCATCGCGCAGCGACAGCGCCATCGTGCGCAAGCGTTGATTGGGGCAGGCGGCAAGCAGTGCTGTGTGAAAGCGAGAGTGTGCAAGCGTCCACTCTTCGCTCATCAGCACCGGGTCCCCGTCAGTCTCCATCGCGGTGCGGTCGAGCGCATGGTGCGCAGCCACGAGCTCGCTTTCCCAGGCGATGTCGCCGTGTTCGATCGACATCCGCAGGACAAGCCCCTCGAGCTCGCAGCGCGCCGTCGTGAGATCCTCGAGATCAACGTCCGACAGCGGGGTGACGCAAAACCCGTGCTGCGGTTCGGATTGAACCAGACCTTGCTCCGCCAACCGCGTCAGTCCCTCGCGCAGCACACTGGTGCTGCAGTCGTAACGGTCGGTCAACTCGGCGAAGCGCAACCGGGTGCCGGGCAGGACCCGGCCGGACAAGATGTCGGCGCGGAGCTGCGTGTACACCTGTTCACCGCGGGTGACGGCGGCGAGAGGTGAGCGGTGCCGCACCGGTTGGACATCAGCACGGTCCTCGGCCGCGGCACCCCTTACGGTTCCTCCCATGGGCGCATAGTCAAGCACTTTCGGCAATGGCACGCAATATCGAAATTTTCTTGACATGTCGAACATCGGAGCGGTAGAACGATGGCTTCCGACCGGAGTCGAGTAGGGGGTCCACATGGGAGTGTCGCGATGAGTCTGCACGGCCTTGCGGAAATGACGCTGGGCGTACCCAACGTCGAGGCGACAAAGCAGTTCTACCGAGAGTTCGGACTGACCGAAAGTGCCAACGGCATGTTCGCGTCGTCCGACGGCGGCGATCAGTTGCGAATCGTCGAGACGCCGTACCGGCGTCTTGTCGAGTTCGCGTTGGCGGCCGACGACACGGACGACATCGATCGCATTCGCGCGACCGCAATGGCGTCCGACATCAGCGTCACCGACCACGACGACGGCAGCATCTCGATGGCCGAACCGATCGTCGGCATCACCGCCAAGGTCACTCTTCGCCCACGAATCGAACAGCCCGAGGCCTACGCCTGGCAGGCGATGAACTCGCCAGGCAACCCTGCTCGTTCGGGAACCCGTGCCCCTGCGATCTTCAACGCGGGCGCCGCACGGCCGCGCAAGCTGGGCCACGTGCTGTACACGACACCCGACTTCGAGGCCAGCTCGCGGTTCCTCACCGACGTGCTCGGCTTCAAGCTCAGCGACACGAGCGGCGGGATGATCTCGTTCCTCCGTTGCAGCACCGACCACCACAACGTCGGGCTCATCAACGCGCCCGTCCCCTTCTTCCACCATTCGTCATGGCAGGTCAACGACGTCGACGAGATCGGTCAAGGTGCCCAGAACCTGCTCGCTGTCGATCCCACCCGCGACGTGTGGGGTCTCGGTCGCCACTTTCTCGGCAGCAACTTGTTCTGGTACTTCCGCGACCCGGCCGGGAATTTCGCCGAGTACTACGCCGACCTCGATCAGATCCCGGAAGACGCCGAGTGGGACGCCCGCGACTGGGCGCCCGACAGAGCCCTGTACGCATGGGGACCGCCGGTCCCGAAAGCGTTCGTCCACCCGAGCGACGTCGAAGAGATCGCCGCTGCGCTACAAGGAGTTTCATGAAGATCGCCCGCTTCACCGAAGGTGGCCGTACCCGCTTGGGCATCGTCGCCACCGATGTCGACGAGATCATCGACGTCGGTTCTGCTGACCCGTCGTTGCCGACCGATCTCGGATCTGTGTTGGCCGACGGGAGTATTGCCGGCATCGGCCGCACTGCCGGCTCGGCGCCGCGCATCGCGCTGTCTGCCGTGCAACTCGAAGCGCCCATCGCCCAACCCCCCACCTTCCTCGCGATCGGTCTCAACTACGCAGACCACGTGGCCGAGAGCGGGATGGAGAAGCCAAAGGCACCGGTGGTCTTCAACAAGCAGGTCACCTGCGTTGTCGGGCCGGGCGCCGGCATCGAAGTGCCCACAGTCGCGCCGAAGTGGGTCGACTACGAAGGCGAGCTCGGCATCGTCATCGGAACGCGCTGCCGCAACGTGTCTGTCGACGACGCGCCGTCGGTCGTCGCCGGCTACCTCATCGTCAACGACGTGTCCGTACGGGATTGGCAGCGGGCCACGCCGACCATGACCATGGGCAAGTCGTGGGACACGCACGGACCGATCGGGCCGTGGCTGGTCACGTCTGATGAGGTCGGCGATCCGCATGACCTCAGCCTGCGGACCTGGGTCGATGGTGATCTGCGCCAAGACGCCTCGACCAAGCTGATGATCACCAACTGCTGGGAGCTCATCGCCCACCTCTCCACCGCGTTCACATTGCTTCCCGGCACGATCATCGCAACCGGCACGCCGGCTGGCGTCGGGTTCGTCATGGATCCACCGCGCTGCCTGAACCCCGGCTCGACGGTGCGCATCGAGATCGACAAGCTTGGGTTCCTCGAGAACCCGGTGATCGCCCAACCGTAAATGCCGTAGAAGTAAGTCGTAGAAGGAGGAACCGTGTCGACCACGATGACTGTGACCGCGAGCGATGCTGCCGAGCGTGCTCGTGAATTGATCCCCGAGCTTCGCGAGCGTGCTGCCCAGACCGCTCTCGACCGGCGACTGCCGGTCGCCAACATCGAGGCCCTGCGTCGATCGGGAGCGCTGAAGACCATTCAGGCAAAGCGCAACGGTGGATATGCACTGGGCATCCGCAGCCACCTCGACGTGATGAGCGCGCTCGGTCAGGGCTGCGGGTCGACCGCGTGGGTCGCCGGCGTCGTCCAGGCCCACTCGTGGCTCACCTCGCACTTTCCCGAGCAGGGTCAGGAGGACATCTACGGCGGAAACCCCGATGCGATCGTTTCGGCCGTCATCGGCCCGCGCGGGAAAGCGACGCCGACCGCGGACGGCTACCGGCTCGAAGGAGTGTGGCCATTCGGTTCGGGCTCCGAGCGCGCCGACTGGCTGCTGCTCGGCGGCATCGTGTTCGACGACGACGGCAATGAGTTGGATCAGGGCGACTTCATGGTGCCGGTCTCGGACGTGACGATCAAAGACGACTGGTACGTCAGCGGCCTGGCCGGAACGGGTTCCTGCACGATGGTGGTCACCGGCGTCGACGTACCCGCCCACCGGTTCTTGTCGCTCCCAGGCCTCATCATGGGCAACAGTCCCGGCGAGAACCTGCACGGCGACGATTGGGTGCAACGGTGCGCACCCGTTCCCGTGCTCACCATCGCGCTGTGCGGTGGGGCCATCGGCATCGCCAAACAGGCCCTCGCCGACTTCCCGTCGGTGATCAAGGGCAAGACCATCGCCTACACCGCTGACCCGCAGGAGCCTCATCCGTTCACACACATCCGTCTCGGCGATGCCGCCTCGCGCATTCGCGAAGGCGAACTGCTGCTCTACTCCGTCGCCGACGAGCTCGACGCGACCGCGCAGGCAAACGAAGAAGTTCCCTTCCTCCGCCGCGCTGAGATGCGCAACGATTGCGCCACTGCCGTACGCCGGCTGCTCGAGGGCGTCGAGATCTTGTTCCGTGAGTCCGGCGCCACCGGGGTGCGCACGTCGAGCCCCATCAACCGTGCGCTCGCCGACGTCCAGACGATCAACAACCACGGCCTGATGAAGCTCGAGACCAATCAAGAGATGTTCGGCCGCCTGCTGCTCGGCCTGGAGCCGAACACGCCCCTGATCTGAGCACTGGCTTGGCGGCGAAGTCGGCCGTGATCTAGACCACGAGCCATGGCTGCGCCTTCGGACCAACTCTGGACGCCGACACCCGAATCGATCTCGCGCAGCAACATCGGTCGGTTTGTCGCCTGGTTGGCGGAACGCGGCGTCGGCCGATTCGATTCCTACGACGAACTCTGGCGCTGGTCGACAGAAGACATCGCAGGTTTGTGGGCAGCCGTGTGGGAGTTCTTCGACATGCAGGCCAGCGTGCCGTTCACCGAGGTCCTCGACTCGCCGGCGATGCCGGGCACCAAGTGGCTGATCGACGCCCGGTTGAACTACGCCCAGCACATCCTGCGCCACGAAGGTGACAGCACGGCGATCATCGCCCACTCGCAGACCCGCCGGCCGTCATCACTGTCGTGGAACGAACTGGCGGATCAGGTCAGCAGAGCGAGGACAGGATTGCAGCGGATCGGAATCACGAAAGGCGACCGCGTGGCCGCCTACATGCCGAATGTGGCGGAGACCATCGTCGCCTTCCTGGCAACCGCCAGCCTCGGCGCGATCTGGACGAGCTGCGCGCCCGAGTTCGGTGTGCAGGCGGTGCTCGACCGGTTCGGTCAGATCAATCCGAAGGCCCTCCTAGTCGTCGACGGATACCGGTACGGCAACCGCGACATTGATCGGCGCGCCGAGGTTCAAGCGATCCGCGACGGCCTGCCGAGCCTGCGCGCCACTGTCGCGCTGCAATACGTCAGCGACGACGAGGTCGTACCGAACGCCATCTCGTGGACGGAGCTCGTCGCCGAGGCCGGACCACTGGAGTTCGAGCAGGTCGCCGCCGACCATCCGCTGTATGTGTTGTACTCATCCGGCACGACGGGCATGCCGAAGCCGATCGTGCACGGCCACGGCGGCATCCTCCTCGAGCACTTCAAGGTGCTCGGGCTTCACGCCGATCTCGGGCCCGCCGATCGATTCTTCTGGTTCACCACGACGGGCTGGATGATGTGGAACTACCTCGTCAGCGCGCTGTTGACCGGCGCAGCCATCGTCACGTTCGACGGGGACCCCGCCTCACCGAATCTCGAAACGCTGTGGGGTCTGGCCGAACAGGCCGAGATCACCTGGTTCGGGGCAAGCGCGCCCTACTACATGACATGCCGGAAGGCGGGTCTTCGACCGGGAACCACGTTCGACCTTTCCCGGCTACGCGCCGTTGGCTCGACCGGGGCACCACTGCCGGCTGACGGGTTCCGATGGATCTACGAAAACGTGTCTGACCACGTGATGCTTTCGTCCATCAGCGGAGGCACAGACATCTGCTCCGCCTTCGTCGGCGGCTGTCCGATGGTGCCAGTGGTTGCCGGAGAGATCTCGTGCCGTTACCTCGGTGCGGCGGTCGAGGCGTTCGACGAGACCGGGCACTCGGTCGTCGGCGAGCAGGGCGAGTTGGTGATCACGAAACCGATGCCATCGATGCCGATCGGCTTCTGGGGTGATGCCGACGGCTCGCGATACCGCGCTGCATACTTCGAGTCGTATCCCGGCGTGTGGCGACACGGCGACTGGATCACGCTCGACGATCACGGCAGCAGCGTCATCACGGGCCGGTCAGATGCCACGCTGAACCGAGGCGGCGTTCGCATCGGCACCAGCGAGATCTACCGCGTCGTCGAAGCCGTCGACGGGGTCGACGACAGCTTGATCGTCCATCTCGAAGACGCCGAGGGCGGCGGAGCCGGTGTCCTGGTGTTGTTCGTTGCGCTCAGCGATGACGCGCCTGACGATGTCATCGGATCGATCAAGCAGGCGCTGCGCAGCAACCTCTCGCCGCGCCACGTTCCCGACGAGATATACACGGTTCCGTCAATACCGACGACCCTGTCGGGCAAGAAGCTCGAGCTACCGGTCAAGAAGATCCTTCGTGGTGCCCATCCCGACGCGGTGGCCAGTCGCGGTGCCCTGAAGAACCCCGAATCGCTCGATGCCATCACCAAAATCGCCAAGTCCCGCCCCAACCCCTAATCGAGTGTTTGCGTCCCGTCGGGCGCAAACGAGTGTTTCCCGCGCCCCCGGGCGGGCGCGTAACACTCGTTTGCCTGTCGCGGGCCCGAAACACTCGGAACGGGTTAGGTGAGGTTTTCGATGACGAGGGCGATGCCTTGGCCTACACCGATGCACATCGTTGCCAGGCCATACCTTCCGCCGGTGCGGCGCAGGAGGTGAGCCAAAGTCGTGACGATTCGAACACCCGAGCAGCCGAGCGGATGGCCGATGGCAATGGCGCCACCTTGCTGGTTGACGATCGAAGGGTCGAGTTCGGGCCACTCGCGAAGGCAGGCAACGGATTGTGCGGCGAACGCCTCGTTCAACTCGACGGCGGCGAGATCGCCCCAACCGATCCCTGCCCGACGAAGCGCGGTGCGGGCGGCCTCGACCGGACCGATGCCGTACAGATGAGGCTCGACACCGCTGGTAGCCCGACTGACGATTCGCGCCATCGGCGTGGCCTGCGACATCTCGACGCCACGTGACGACATCACGAGCATTGCGGCGGCGCCGTCGTTCATCGGCGACGCGTTGCCCGCTGTCACCGTTCCACCCTGGCGGAACACCGGCTTCAACTTGCTCAACGTTTCCATCGACGAATCCGGCCGGATGCACTCATCGCGTTCCATTGGGGCATCGACAACTTCAACGGTCTCGGCTACGAACCGTCCGTCGGCCCACGCGGCCGCGGCGCGCTGGTGCGATCTCATCGCGAATGCGTCCTGCTCATCTCGCGAGATCGAATACTTGTCGGCCAGCACCTCGGCGCCCTCGCCGAGCGAGATGGTCCACTCGCCCGGCATCTTCGGGTTGATCATCCGCCAACCGAGAGCCGAGTTCCACATCTGCTCGTGCGTCGTCGGGAACGGCTTCGACGGTTTCAGCACGACCCAGGGAGCGCGAGTCATGCTTTCCACACCGCACGCGATGATGATGTCCGCATCACCGACTGCGACCGTTCGCGAGGCTCCGAAGATGGCCTCGATACCGCTGCCACACAGCCGGTTGACCGTGGCCGCGGGGATCGTCGTCGGCAATCCCGCGAGCAGGACGGCCATGCGACCGACGTTGCGATTGTCCTCGCCGGCGCCGTTGGCATCGCCGGCGTACACCTCGTCGATCGATGCCGGATCGAGCGACGGCGATCGATCGACGACGGCGCGCACCGCACCGGCCAGCAGGTCGTCGGGACGAACACCTGCCAAGGCGCCGCCGATCCGACCGAGCGGTGTGCGCACCGCGTCGACGATGAAGGCTTCGTTGCTCATGGCCGCACTCCTTCGTAGGCGCGTTCCAACAGGGCGAGCAGATCCGCCTCGGTGAAGGGACGCGGGTTGACGGTGATCTCCTCGGCGGCTGCATGCGCCGCGCCGGGAAGCTGGTCGCGCTGGAGCAACCCGTCGGTTCCTTGCAGATCGGCGAGCCGAGTCGGCACGTTGCTGGCGACAGCGAGGTCCCACAGAGCTGACGCGGGATCGCCTCCCGGGTCACCGAGCGCCTCTGCCAAGCGGGCCATCTCCGCCGGCAATGCAGGCGCATTGAACGCGATGGCGTGAGGAAGGATGACGGAGTGCGCATCAGCGTGCACCAGGTTGAACCTGCCTCCCAGAACATGGCACAGCTTGTGATGGAACCCTGCCGCCGTGTTGCCGAGCGCAACGCCGGAGAGGTACGCGCCGTACAGCAGCGTGCTGCGAGCTTCGATGTCGCTCGGCGAGGCCATGACAGCGGGCAACGCATCATGAATCGCGCGCACGCCCTCGAGCGCCAACGCCGACGTCACCGGATTGTTCCCCGGCGCATAGAGCGCCTCGACCGAATGGGCAAGTGCGTTGAAGGCCGAAGGCCCGGTGATGTTCGCAGGAAGTCCGACGGTGAGCTCGGGGTCGTACACCACGGTCTTCGGCTGCACGATCGCGTTCTTGCCGGTCTCCTTGCGGCGGCCACCGGTCAGACCGTAGATCGGGGTCTGCTCGCTTCCGGCGTAGGTCGTCGGCACGGCGACGATCGGCACCGCGTGGCTCAACGCCAAGGCCTTGGCCAGGCCGGTCGACGACCCGCCACCGACGCAGACCACACAGTCGATCAAGGCGTCGCTGGCAGCCGTGCGCGCTCGCTCGGCGAGGTCGACAGGCACATGCTGGGCAACTTCGTCCCACGCCAGCACCAGACGTGAGCCGAGCTGTCCCCTGATGGCCGCAGCAGGCGTCGTGGCGGCACCGTCGGATATCAGCATCACCCGTCGTGCGCCGAGCCTCTCCACCTCGTTCCCCACTTCCATGAGCTGACCCACACCGAAGACGACACGTGCCGAAACCTGGTCGTACGTGAACGGGTTCATGCGGCCTGCAACGAGCGCAGGACGTCGAGCTCGATGTCGGTGGGCTCGTCAGTGACTGCAAGGTCGTCGACGAAACGAACCGGCCAGCCCGTCGCGGCAGAAACCTGGTCGCGGGTGACCCCAGGATGAAGCGCCTCCACGACCAGCTCACACGAATCGGGGTCGGGCTCCATCATCGCAAGGTCCGTGATGACCCACTTGGGGCCACCGCCGCGCAGCCCGAACCGCTCGCGGTCGCCCTTCCCATCGCCGAAGCCGATCGACGTGCGGAAGTCGCAACGCTCGACGAAGGCGCGCGCCGACTGGCGCATGATCACCATCACAGCTCCGGCGGACGCCGCGATCTCGGGGGCACCACCCGCGCCGGGAAGCCGGGTCTTGGGCGATTCGTACGAACCGATGACGGTCGAATTGATGTTGCCGAACTTGTCGATCTGGGCGCCGCTGAGGAACCCGATGTCTATGCGCCCGGCCTGCAGCCAGTAGGCGAAGATCTCAGGCACGCTGACGACCGCATCGCTGGTCTCGGCAAGCTCGCCGTCGCCGATCGACAACGGCAGGCGCGTCGGCTTCGAACCGATGCAGCCGGACTCGTAGATCAGCACGGGCTCAATCGGATACAGGCGTCGGGCAAGGTTGGCAGCAGTCGACGGCAGCCCGATGCCGACGAAGCATTGACGTTTCGCAGCTGCGGCGAGGGCGCCGAGCTGGCGGGCCGCATTGACGATCATCAGTTCGTCCGTGGTGTACTCAGCCATTGATGCCCACGCTCTCGCAGTACTCGGAGAAGTCGGCGGTGCCCATGATGTGCTTGTCGACCCACGCCGTGAAGGCATCTCGATCCTTCGAGATCGCGTCCCACGCTTTGTAGAACGAGTTGTCTCGCGTCGAGAACCCCATTGCGAAGCTCGGGTGAGCACCGCCGCGCACATGGCACACCGCATCGATCACCCACGAGGGCAGCACGATTGCTCCTGGCACCTCCGGCAACTCGTCGACGATCTCTTCCACCGTCACGATCGAGCGATCCGACGCCAGAACCGCTTCCTTCTGCACGCCGAGCAGACCCCATATCTGCACATTGCCGGACCTGTCGGCGCGCTGGGCATGGATGATGCCCACGTCAGGGTTGATCGCCGGAACTGCCGCGAGAACCTCGCCCGTGAACGGGCATTCGACGGTCTTGATCGTGCTGGTGTGCTTCGGAAGATCGGTGCCGATGTAACCGCGCAGAATCCCGAACGGCAATCCCGCTGCCCCGGCCGCGTAGCGAGTGGCCATACCGGCGTGACTGTGCTCCTCGATCTCGAGAGCGTGCGGCCACTTGTTCTCGACGGCATCGCGAAAGCGCTGCAGCGACCCGACACCAGGATTGCCACCCCAGGAGAACGTCAGCCTGCTGACGCAACCCGAGCCGATCAACTGGTCGTAGACCAGGTCGGGGGTCATCCTCACCAGATGGAGGTTGCGGCGCCCCTGACGGATGATCTCGTGCCCAGCGGCGTGAGGGATGAGGTGGGTGAACCCCTCCAGAGCCAACGTGTCGCCGTCGTGCACGAGCTCGGCGACGGCGTCGCGTAACGACACTATGGACATGAGCGCACCGTGCCGAGGGAAGCGTCATCGACGACGCGCATCAAAACTCGACGGGATACACGCTTGCCTTGCCGGTGCGGATCATCTCCGGCAACTCGGGCGAGGCGTTCTCCCACACCAGCAGCATCGATCGCTTCGCGCTGTAGCCCTGGTGACGAATGTCGCCTGGCATCGCCGCCACGTCGCCGGCCTTCATGGTCACCTTGCTGCGCGGTGCACCGCTGTCGCGGTCCTGCACGTCCCATACGATCTCGTCGCTGAGCTGCACGAACCACTCAACTCTGTCGTTGCCGTGGAACACCGGCAGCATGTACTCCTCGCTGGTGGGGCAGTACAAGCTGGCCTTGCACACGCTGACCACACTGGGGTTCCACGTGACGTCGCTGCGGCTGATGTAGGAGTAGAGGTTGAACGCGGCGACCTCGTTCTCGAACCCTGGCTCCGGATAGACCTCTGGCTGATCCTGCGGAACGTCGGCGAACATCCTGTTGACCGGATGGGTCTCGTCGGTACGGATCTTCTCGTCGCCCGGCACGCCGACCATGCGTGTTGCGGCAACCCTGCGGCGGGTGATGGCCTCGGTGTTGCTGCCGTCCTTCACGCCGAACGGCTTGTCGGTCTCGGCGGGACTTGCGAATGGGTCGAACGAGGCGTTGGTCCAGTCGTCGAGCATCGCCTTGAACGTCTCGCGGATCAGCGGTGTCTCGAAGTTCTCGGTGTGGTCGAGCTCGGCCTTGCGATACGCGTCGTTGAACCGGCCGGCGAACATGTCGACAGTGCCGTAGTGGTTGACCGTACCGAAGACGCTGTCGAAGTTGACCGTGCCATAGAAGAAGTCCCATGCCACGTCGCGCTGTAGCGCGCGCAAGAAGATGTCGGCACTGAGCACGTGCTTGCCAGTGGGCCACGTGAGGTGCACGAAGTACTCGTCGCGCGAGAAGTGGAATGCGCCGAGGCTGAACTCGCGGTATCCCTGCGCGTTGGGCTCGGTCGATTGAACGTCGGTCATCGTCATGTTTTTGGTGCCTCTCGTCTCAAAAGAAGTTCTTACTCAGCTCAAACAGATCTCGGCCCAGCGCTCGATGGTGTCGTCACCGAGGATGGTTTGCAGAAGGATGACGCTGGGCGCCGAGGCACTCATGCGGTACGCGGAATTGGCGGGCAGCAGGGCCTGGTGTCCTTTGCGCAGCACGATTCGGCCCATCTTCCTGCCGGCAGGCTCACCGTCGATCCGGACCGACCCCTCTTTGTCTGCGGGCACTGCCGGCTCGTCTAGCTTGACGAGCTCGATCGTGACTTCACCATCCATGCAGAGCGGAAACTCGTCGTGGGCGCACGTGCGCCACTCGCTGGTGCCCTCAGCACGGATGGCTTCGAGGACATATTGCATGTTCTTGCCGACCGCGACCTTCTCCCAGGGTTTCGATGCGTTGGCGACCTCGAAGATGTTGGAGAAGGCGTAGTTCTTCGCCTGGTCGTTGATGAGCTCGATGTTGCCTTTGTCGTAGTCGGCGAGCGACCCGAACTTTGTGACGTACTCGGTCATGCAATCCCCCAAATGTTCGCATTGCGCACACTCGTGCGATATGTGAACATTGTCGCGAGAGGTGTGCCCAAGTGTCAAGCACGAAGTCACCTGACAGCCAGGAACGAGACTACGTCCAGTCGTTGAGCCGCGGCCTTACCGTGCTGCAGGCATTCAACGCCGAGCGGCCGGCGATGACGCTGGCCGACATGTCGCGTGCTACCGGACTGACCCGGGCCACCGCGCGGCGACTGCTGCACACGCTCGTCACACTCGGGTTCGTGTGCACGGACGGTCGCACGTTCGAGCTCACGCCCCGCGTGCTCGATCTCGGGTTCGCCTACGTTTCATCGCTGCAGTTGCCCGACATCGCCCAACCGTTCATGGAAGCGCTGTCCGACCGCGTTCACGAGAGCGTGTCCGCGTCCGTGCTCGACGGCACACAGATCGTGTACGTCGCCCGTGTCAACACGCAACGGATCATGGGCATCTCGCTGGCGATCGGATCCCGCCTGCCCGCTGCTTGGACGTCGATGGGCCGCGTGCTGCTGGCCGGTCTCACGGACGCGCAGCTCGAGGAGTTCCTAGATCATCTCGTGGTGAATGGTCTGACGATGCAATCGATCACCGACATCGACGTGCTGCGCTCGGAGATCCACGCGGTGCGAAGTCAGGGTTACGCATTGATCGATCAGGAGCTCGAGGAGGGAATCAGGTCCGTGGCCGCGCCGCTGCGGGATCGCCGCGGTCGAACGCTTGCTGCCGTCAACGTCGGCACGCACGCGGCACGCGTCACCTTGAAGGAACTTCGTGGCGTCATCTTGCCGGACCTGCTCGAGACGGCACGCAGCATCGAGAAGCAACTGGCGAAGCGATGAACGAGCCGTCTCATCCGTTGGTCGACCGTGTCACGGAGTTGGTGGACCAGCTCCGTCGGCGTGGCATCGAGGTGACGACTGGCGCGGTCATCGACGCCTTCACCGCGCTCACCCACCTGTCATTGCTCGAGCCGGAGTCGGTAAAGGCGGGGCTGCGGGCGACGCTCGTCAAGAGCTCCGACCCGACGGGAGAGTTCGATCGCGCCTTTCGAGCCGTCTTCACAGGCGGCGGCCTCGGCGACTTGACGAGCGAGACGCCCGGGCTACAAGAAGGTGACCTCAGCCCTGCCACCGCGGACCAGCTCTCCAGCGCCTTGATGCACGCTATGCAACAGGGCGACGAGGCACAGATCGCCTTGCTCGCGCAACAGGCGGTCGACGCGTTGGCAGGGATGGACGACGGTGCCGAGCACAGCGAGCGCTACTACCTGCACCGTGTGATGCGGGCGATCGAGCTGTCACGCATGCTGAGTGCCGCGATGCAACAACTGCGCCGCGACGGAGAGTTGACGGAGCTGGAGCTGATGTTGGCGCGAAACGAGTTCGCCGAGATGCTCGAACAGTTTCGCCGGCGCCTCGCCGCCGAGATTGCGGCACGCATGTCGACGGCAGGTATCAGTCGTCCCGACTTCGACCTCGGCACTGGCCTCGCCGATCGCGACATGCTGCAGCTCTCATCGCTGGAGCTGACCGAGCTGCGCCGTGTCGTACAACCACTTGCCAGGCAATTGGCGGCGCGGATCAGCAGTCATCGACGACTGCGCAGCACCGGCAGGCTCGACCCGCGGCGCACCGTTCGTCGCTCACTCCAAGCCGGCGGCGTGCCGCTCGATGTCGTGATGCGGCGGCGCCACCCACATCGGCCGGAGCTCGTGCTGCTGTGCGATGTCAGCGGATCCGTTGCCGAGTTCGCCCAGTTCACCTTCACCCTCGTTCACGCGTTGCACGACGAGCTGCGCCGCGTTCGCAGCTTTGCGTTCGTCGACGGCATCGCCGAGGTGACCGACCTCTTCGAGGCCGCGCAGCACGAGATCCACGTCAACCGTTTCGTCGAACGACGGGGGGTGCTGGGCGACGACGGCCACAGCGACTACGGACGTGCCCTCACACGCTTCGTCGACCACTATCTGGGCGACGCGGTCTCGTCACGCTCGACAGTCATCATCTGTGGTGACGCCCGAACCAACTATCGACCTGATGGCGCCGAGGCGTTGCGGACAATCTCCGAGCACGCCCGTCGGGTGTTCTGGCTGAACCCCGAACCCGAGGCGGAATGGGGCGCCACCGACTCGGCGATGGATGACTACCGCGCCTACTGCCGCGGCGCGTTCGAGGTGCGCTCCCTGCGTCAACTCGGCGACGTGATCGCGTCGCTGGTGTAGCCGATCTCGCTGCCGTCGGGGCGGTAGGTGTGCCAGTGGCCGTCAGGGTCGCGCACGGTTCGATAGCCACGTTGTTTCCAGCGGTTGTGTCGCCCGCAGGCAGGTGCCCCGTTGTCGGGCCGTGTCAGACCATCGTGGGCCCAAGGTGTGGTGTGATCGGTTTGGCAGCGCCCGGAGCGAAGATCGCATCCGGGCCACATACACCAGCGATCCCCGAGAAGCACCGCATCGCGGGCTCCTCCGGTGAACAATCGCCGTCGCCGACCCAGGTCCATGACCACTCCAGCGGTGTCGAGCACGACTCGGCGAACGTGACCGCACAACGCCGCGGCGAGCATGTCAGCTGGATCCAGTTGGTGACCGGTCGAGGTTTCGCAGCGACGGTCATCGACCGTGGCCGGGTCGAGTGGTTCGACGTCTGCGCCGGCAAGTTTGGCGAGGTGGTGTTCGAAAGAGATCTGGTCGACGATGACGTTGACCAACGCATCATGCCGGCCTACCACGCCAGAGGCGGTGGCGGGGGTGAAGATTGCCACGAGGGCATCGAAGCGTCGTTGCCGATCGGAGCGTTCCAACAACCCGGGGACCATCGCCGCACCCCACCGGGCAAGCGAGGAACTGGACAGCCCCTTTTCACTACGTAGCCTTCCGGGGCTGCCCGGTTCGACCGAGGCTGAGGGTTGACGGCCGCTGATCGCCTCGGACGTGCATGTGTCGCGTCATCCCTCGCAGGGTCCGGCCGTTCTCGTGAGCGCGTCAGGGTGCAACTGGTTCTGTCGACGCCGAACGATCGGTCTCACCTGGCGCCGTACTCAGCTCGGCTTGAACCCGGGAGCCCGTACGGCCCGTAAACTTTTGGGCATGAGTGATCCTGTTCTGCAGGAGGTTCCGCTGGGATTCCAGTGGCCGACGATCGACCCCTTCCTGTTCTGCGTGCATCATCTCGACCTGTATCCCGTGGGCAACGGCGAGTTCGGGCCCGAGCCGTCATTGCTCGACGGACGCGAGATCGGATCCGATTTCGAGCCGGTCGACGGATGGCGGATGTATCACGGTGCCGAGGTTCCCGGCTTCCCCCACCACCCACACCGCGGCTTCGAGACCGTCACGTTCGTGCGCCAGGGTTTGATCGACCACTCGGACTCGTTGGGCGCCACGGCGCGGTTCGGGCGCGGCGACACGCAATGGCTGACTGCAGGCGCCGGCATCGTTCACAGCGAGATGTTCCCGCTGGTCGACACCGTCGAGCCGAATCCGACCGAGTTGTTCCAGATCTGGCTGAACCTGCCCTCGACCGACAAGATGGTCGAGCCGTATTTCACGATGCTGTGGGCGCCCGACATCCCGGCCATCGTGTTCGAAGGCGGCAGCGTCACCGTGGTCGCCGGAATCCTTGGCGACGCCAAGCCCGCTTCACCTCCGCCGAACTCATGGGCGGCACGCGATGACGCCGAGGTCGCGATCTGGTTGGTGCGCCTCGAACCAGGGGCGTCGTGGACAATGCCCCCGACGGTGCATCCCGAGGTGGCCCGCGCCGTGTACTTCTTCGAAGGCGAGTCGATGTCGATCGGCGATCATCGCATTGAATCGTCGACCGGCGCCGTCGTCCGAAGCGATGCCGATGTGGAGCTCCGCGCCGGGAGCACCGCAGTCGAATGCCTCGTGCTTCAGGGTCGCCCGATTGATGAGCCGGTAGCCCGGTACGGCCCGTTCGTTATGAACACGCGGGCCGAGATCGAGCAGGCGTTCGCCGACTACGAGCGCACCGGTTTCGGTGGCTGGCCGTGGGACGCCGACGGGCCCGTCCACGGAGACGAACCATGTCGGTTCGCTCGGCACCCTGACGGATTGGTCGAGCGCCCCGAATGACCACGCCGGTCATCACCCTCACGTTCGACAATGGTCCGACGCCCAGGATCACCGAACGTGTGCTGGAGGTCCTCTCGGACCACGCAGTCCCCGCCACCTTCTTCGCGATCGGCCGCAAGCTGGCACCGGCGGAGGGGCAGCGACTGGGCAGCCAGATCATCGCCGAAGGTCACCAGCTGGGAGGCCACACCTGGAGCCACTCGGTGCAGTTCGGTTCCGCGTCCGATGATGTGATCAGCGACGAACTTGTCCGCACGACCTCGGCGGTCGATCAGTGCGGCGGCGACGGGTTGCTCTTCCGCCCGTACGGTGCCGGTGGAATCATCGATGATCGGTTGATGAGCGCGTTCGGCGCAGGCAGTTTGTGCTCGTTGGGGTACACGTGCGTCCTGTGGAACGTCCTGCCAGGCGATTGGCGCGACGCTTCCGGTTGGGTCGATTCTGCGGTGGCAGACATCGACCGGCAGTCGTGGTCAGTAGTAGTGCTGCACGACGTTGTCGACGCGGCGCTCCCCCGCCTCGGCGAGTTCCTCACAACCATGGAGCGTCGCAACGCCGTCTGGTCGCACGAGTTCCCCGACGACTGCACGCCGATCCGCGCCGGGGCTCCGACGGCGTCGTTCGACACTCTCTGCTCCTCGAACTGATCACCTACGCTCCCGCACATGGAGTTGCACTACGCCACGATCTGGGAGTCGATCGCCGACACGATCCCTACCTCGACTGCGGTGGTGCACGGCGACACCGTCAGAACCTGGGCGCAGTACGACGAACGCGCCGCGCGTCTCGCCGCGGCGTACCACGCTGCCGGGCTGGGTCACGACAGCAAGATCGCCTTGTACATGTACAACGGCAACGAATACCTCGAGGCGCAGTACGGCGCGTTCAAGGTCCGTGGTGTTCCAGTCAACGTCAACTATCGCTATCTCGACGACGAGCTGTGGTACCTCCTCGACAACGCTGACGCGGAGGCTCTGGTTTTCCACTCGTCGCTCGGCGATCGCGTCCTGAAGGTGATCGATCGCCTGCCGAAGCTCAAGCTCTTGATCGAGGTCGACGACGGTGGCGCCGGTCAAGTGCCGCGAGCCCAAACCTACGATTCGGTCCTGGCCGCGAACGAGCCGATGGCGCGGATCGTTCGCAGCGAGGACGACATCTACATGCTCTACACCGGCGGCACCACTGGAATGCCGAAGGGTGTGATGTACGACATGGCGTCGCACGTCGGGCTGTTCCTACGATCCGGCTACCCCTTCCTCCGCCAACCCGTGCCGCGTACGGTCGAAGATGTCGCGCCGCTCGTCAAGACCATCACCGAGACCGGCCCGCGTCTGATCGCCATCCCGTGTGCGCCGTTGATGCACGGCACCGGGTTGTGGCTGGGAGCATTCGCCGCGCATCTCACGGGCGGCGAGGTGATCACCCTTACCAGCCGAACACTCGACCCGCATGAGGTGTTGCGCACCGTGCAGGCTCGAAGAGCGACATCGTTGGTGATCGTCGGCGACGCTTTCGCCAAACCTCTGGTGGCTGCAATCGACCATGCTGACGAACGGGGCGAGCCCTACGATCTGTCGAGCATCATCGTGATCCTGTCGTCCGGTGTGATGTGGACCGCTGAGGTCAAGCAGCAACTTCTCGAACGCATCCCTGAGGTCGTCCTGTTCGATGCCATTGGATCCACGGAGGGCTCGGTGGGCAATCAGATGAGCACGCGCGGCGGCTCCACGGAAACTGCGAAGTTCACACAGAACCCGACCACCAAGGTCTTCGCTGAAGACGGGCGCGAGGTCGTTCCCGGCTCCGGAGAGATCGGCCTTGTGGCCGCCGGAGGTTTCGTGCCACTCGGCTATTTCAAGGATCCCGACAAGTCCGCGCGGACGTTCCGCACCATCGATGGAGTTCGTTACTCGTTTCCTGGTGACCTTGCCCAAGTTGCGGAGGACGGAACGTTGATCTTGCTCGGCCGCGGCAGCCAGGTCATCAACAGCGGCGGCGAGAAGATCTTCACCGAGGAGGTCGAAGAGGCGGTCAAACGGGTTCCTGGCGTGCGTGACTGCCTGGTCGTGGGAGTCGACGACGAACGATTCGGTCAGGCGGTCACAGCGTTGGCAGCCACGGACGGAAAGGCCATCACCGAAGCCGACGTGATCGCCCACGTCAAGACGCAGTTGGCTGGTTTCAAGGCCCCGAAACGGGTCGTGTTCGTGCCCGAGGTGCCGCGCACCCCCAACGGCAAGGCCGACTACGTCCTCGCCAAACAGTACGCCCGAGACGCCCTCGGCCTGACCTGACTCCCCCGTCTGCCCCACTCATGTCCATTCCCGGATGGCTTCCCGGGCCCGTTCGGCGAGCGACTCGGTGTTCTCCTTGAACGAGGCGAGGTCGAATTCGCCGACGTCGCCCATCGCGCCGTGCACGTACCGGGAGTACACCCCCTCACTGATGACGGCGAGTCGCCAACAACCGAACGCGATGTAATAGCCGATGCCGCTGACATCACGCCCGGTTCGCAACGCATACCGTTCGACCAGATCCGCGTACGAGGGGAACCCACCCGCAGGCGTCGGATCGTTGGAGCGAGCGGTCTCGGCGTTGCCGTCGTTCCAATAGACACCGAGGTAACCGACGTCGGCAAGGGGATCGCCCAGAGTGCACAACTCCCAATCGAGTACGGCATTGATGCGACCGTGCTCGACGTCGACGAGGCAGTTGCCGAACCGGAAGTCACCGTGGGCGATCGACACTCCCTGTTGAGTTGGCAACCGTTCGCGCAACTGCTGGGCAACCTCGTCGATGGCCGGCAGTTCTCGAGTCTTCGACTGCTCCCATTGCTGGGACCACCGTTTCACCTGCCGCTCGACGTAGCCGTCCCGCTTGGCGAGATCGCCGAGACCGACCTCATCGACGTCGACAGCATGAAGGTCTGCAAGCACGTCGAACAGGTGCTCACTGACGGCCGGGCGCAAGTGGATCGGCAACGCCGCCGCCCGCTCGGGGCTATCGAGGATCTGCCCGTCGACGAAGCTCATCACGTAGAACGAGGCGCCCGTGACCGTGCTGTCGGTGCACAGGCCCAACGCCTTGGGAACGGGCACGTTGGTGCGGCCCACCGCCGAGACGATTCGATGTTCCCTGGCCATGTCGTGCGCGGTCGCCAGCACTTGGGCCAGGGGCGGCCGGCGCAGCACATAGCGCGTGCCATTGCGGTCGGTGACCGCGAAGGTCAAGTTGGAGCGGCCGCCCACGATCAGCATGAACTGATACGGCCCACTGGCACCGGCGATGTTGGCGTCGAGCCAGGTAGTGGCTCCGGCGGTGTCGATGCCTTGCACAGGGCGACACCGTAACGTTGGCTATCCCGGTCGGCCGATCCCGACAACCTTGGACCAGTCGACTGCTGCCACCTTGACGACGTCGCCGCTGCGCGGCGCATGGATCAAGGAGCCCCCGCCGATGTACATGGCGACGTGGCCGATCGGTGACTTGTAGAAGATGAGATCGCCGGGTTGTACCTCGCTCTGAGAGATGTGAGGTATCGAGCCGTACTGTGCGCCCGATTGGTGGGGCAGGTACACGCCGGCCTGTCCCCAGGCGTACTTGGTCAAGCCGGAGCAGTCGAACGCTACGCCGGGTGATTCGGCAGCAAACCGGTATGGCACGCCGAGTTGGCTCATCGCCGCGTTGACGGCGGTCCCGGCCTGCGACGAGACGGACGGTGCGGATGGGGCCGGCGGGGCGGACGGGGCGGACGGTCCTGCCGCGGGGTCTGCGCCACCACCGCCCGTGGGCGCTGGAGCGTTTCCTGCGGATGATCCACCGGTGTCGGCTGGAGCGGCGCTGGTGCCACCACCGCGAGGCGGCGTCAGTGCCGAGCTCTTCTTGTTGTTGGCTGCGGCAGCAACAGCGGCTGCGGCGGCCGCTTCCTGCTTCTGCTTGGCAATCTCGGCTGCGGCCGCAGCTTGTGCGCGGCGTTCGCGCTCCTGCTCGATCGCCACACCGAGATCGGCCTGGGCCGACGACAACTTCTGCTGATATTCGGCCTCGAGCGTGTTGGCCTCGTCGAGCTTGGCGTTCAGTGACGCGACGAGGTCGGCGACCTGCTGCTGCTTGCGGCTGAGCGAGTCCTGCTCCTTGGCGAGATCCTCCGCCAGAGCGAGCATCTCGTCGGTGCTACCCGACCCGTTGTCGAGGGCGAGCCGGCTGAACGAATCCTTCTGCTCCGCCTCGGTGTAGGCCGCCGCGTTGGAAAACAGCGGGCTGAGGTCCATCGCGCTACCGGTGACGTATTTGTCTACGGCGATGTCGCCGAGCACCCCGGCCAGTTCGCCGAGGCGAGCTTCTTGCTGAGCGATGCGAGCTTGCGAATCAGCGATCTCTTGGTCGAGCTGGTCCTTGCGGTCCTGGGCGGCGCCGTAGTCCTCGTCGAGCTGGCCGAGACGGTTTTGCAGGTTGTCCAGCTGATCGGCGAGTTGATTGACCTTCTGCTTCTGGCTGTCGACGCTGTCCGCGTTGGCGACGGTTGCGGAGGTCAACAGAGTGCCGACCGCGATGACGGCCGCGAGAGATCGATGAAGGAGGATGCCCCTGGACCGCATGCGAGTCGAAGCCTACCAATTATTACGAACCTATGTCGAAATCAGCGATCAAGACGCTCCGACTACTCCCACTCGATGGTTCCCGGCGGCTTCGAGGTGATGTCGTAGGCAACCCGATTGACGCCGCGGACCTCGTTGATGATGCGGTTCGACATCGTTTCCAACAGGTCGTACGGCAGCCTCGCCCAATCAGCGGTCATTGCATCGTCGCTGGTCACAGCCCTGATGATGATCGGGTGACCGTAGGTTCGTTCGTCACCCATGACCCCGACGGAGCGGATGTCGGCCAGGACAGCGAACGCCTGCCACAACTCACGCTCGAGGCCGGCCCGGTTGATCTCTTCACGGACGATTGCGTCGGCATGCTGCAGCATCGCGACACGATCGGGGGTGACCTCCCCGATGATTCGCACGCCGAGGCCGGGGCCGGGAAACGGCTGTCGCCAGACGATCTCGTCGGGCAGGCCGAGCTCGTGACCCAATCTGCGCACCTCGTCCTTGAAGTGGGTGCGCAGCGGCTCCACCAGCTTCAAGGTCATGTCGTCCGGGAGACCACCGACGTTGTGGTGGCTCTTGATCACAGCCGCGGTCCCGTCGCTCCCACCGCTCTCGACCACGTCGGGGTACAGAGTTCCCTGCACGAGGTACTCCGCGTCCGTCAGACCGCCGACGTTCTCTTCGAAAACACGAACGAACAGCTCGCCGATCGCCTTGCGCTTCGCCTCCGGCTCTGTGATACCCGCGAGCCGCTCGAAGAACCGGTCGCCGGCGTCGACGTGGATCAGTTCGATGCCCTGGTTGCGACGGAACGTCTCGACGATCTGGTCGCTCTCACCGCGACGCATCAATCCGGTGTCCACATAGACACACGTGAGTTGATGACCGATGGCCTTGTGCACCAGCGCCGCGGCGACCGCGGAATCGACTCCGCCACTGAGGCCGCAGATTGCCCGGGCATCGCCGATCTGCGCCCGCACCGCAGCAACCTGGGTGTCGATGATCGAACCCATCGTCCACGTCGGGGCGCAACCGGCGAGGTCGTGCAGGAACCGTTGCAGCACGACCATGCCGTGCGGCGAGTGGACGACCTCCGGATGGAACTGCACCCCCCAGATCTTTCGGGAGTCGCTCTCCAACGCGGCAACCGGCGCGTCAGCGGTCGAGGCCGTGACGACGAAACCATCAGGCGCGCGGGTGACCGCATCGAAATGGCTCATCCACACGTCATGGGTCGAAGGGAGGTCGTGAAGCAGTCCGGTCGGGCCGTCGGCGACCTCCAACTTGGCCCGGCCGTATTCGCCGCGCATGCCCCGACCAACTTCGCCGCCGAGTTGCAAGGCGATGAGCTGGGCGCCGTAGCAGATCCCGAAGATCGGGATGCCGAGCTCGTAGATCGCCGGGTCGAGTGAGGGTGCCCCGTCGACATGCACGCTCTTCGGACCACCGGACAGGATCAGCGCTGCGGGTGGATCGGCCGCGAGCTCCGCGGCGCTGATGCGATGCGGGACGATCTCGCTGTACACGTTGAGCTCGCGCACACGCCGCGCGATCAGTTGCGCGTACTGCGCGCCGAAGTCGACCACCAAGACCGTTGCATTGCGCTGCACCATTGCAGTCCGATGGTAGGTGCTGACGGCGGTCAGCGGTCACAAATCCGGGGTGATGTGTCAAGAACCCACAGCAGCTGCGACGATGACCCGGTGAGAAGACTCGGGTTGATCGTCCTGGCGATCACGGCGGTGGGGACGGTCATGACCACGACGACCACCCGCGCTTCGGCGCCGCCCACGACCGCATCGACCGGCGCGCCGTCGACCCAAGAGCCGACCGCCACCAACGACCTGCTGCCGGACAACAACGACCTCACCAACTGCGTCGGCACGGTCGAGCGGGCGAACTGCGGCAGCCGGGCACGCGCTGATGGACACACATACCTGGTCTTCTTGGCTCTGACCCTTGGGCTGGCGTTCATCGGCTGGCGCATCGCCCGGGGCGTGCGCGCCCGCGACAACGCCCACCAATCGTCGCCCTGATCACCGGGCAGTACGGTTGCGCCGTGACTCCCGAAGAGTTCAAGCGGCACGGCCACGAGCTGATCGACTGGATCGCTGACTACGTCGAGAACATCGAGCAGCAACGCGTCACGTCGGAGGTCCGGCCTGGTGACGTTCGCGCCAAACTTGACGAGCATCCGCCGGCGACGCCCGACGGTTTCGACGCGGTCATGGCCGACACCAACGAAGTCGTCGTTCCCGGGCTGACCCATTGGCAGCACCCGAGCTTTTTCGCCTACTTCCCGGCCAACTCCTCGTATCCGGCGATCCTCGGTGACCTGTTGACAGCCGGGCTCGGCGTTCAGGGAATGAGCTGGGTCACCAGCCCGGCATGCACAGAGATCGAAACGCTGATGGTCGATTGGATGCAAGAGCTGCTTGACCTCCCGCCGCGGTTCCGCTCGACGAGCGATCACGGCGGCGGCGTGATCCACGGGTCGGCCAGCGAGGCGACGTTGGCATCGATCCTTGCCGCTCGATGGAGGATCACCAGCGGCTCCGTCAACAGCGACGGCGACACCTCTCGGCTCGTCGCGTACTCAACATCCCAGGCTCACTCGAGCATCGAAAAAGGGCTGCGAATCGCCGGGATCGGCACGGATCGACTTCGAGTGGTCGCGCACGACGAGCAGTTCGCCATGCGTCCGCAGGCCCTCGCCGAGATGGTCGCGGCAGACCGCGCCGCCGGGCTCGTGCCGTTCTGGATGTGCTCCGCCCACGGCACGACTAGCTCGATGGCGTTCGACCCGACACCCGCCATCGCAGACATCGCCCAGCGTGAAGGCATGTGGCTCCACGTCGACGGAGCCATGAGCGGCATCGCGGCACTCGTACCCGAGCTCCGATGGGTCAACGCCGGCTTGGATCGCGCCGATAGCTACTGCACCAACCCCCACAAGTGGATGGGGATCAACTTCGACTGCGACCTGTTCTGGACCGCTGATCGAAAGCGTCGCCCGAGTGGCACCTGCCAGTCGCGGTAGTCGATGACGGCACCGCTTTCGGCAGCCGCCGATCGCAGGTACTCGGGGAGGATGCTCAAGGCTCCGAGCAGCGCCCTTCGATCAGCGGTCCAGAACAGGTCGCAGTCGAAGTTGATCCCCATCCACTTGTGGGGGTTGGTGCAGTAGCTATCGGCGCGA
>JANPGV010000063.1:0-6809 GCA_031424145.1 Ilumatobacteraceae bacterium | reverse complement strand
GACGAGATGAAGAAGCCGCGCCTCTATCCCACCATCCCGCCGAACCACGTCGACTACGCCATGCCGGCGTGGTGCTTCTATCCGATGAGCAAGCGCCGCGACGTCAACGCCAACTGGTTCACCCTGCCCTACGAGCGGCGCAGCGAGCTGATGCACGAACATGGCGCCAGCGGTCGCAAGTTCGCCGGTCGCATCGCCCAGTACATCACCGGCTCAGCCGGGCTCGACGACTACGAATGGGGCGTCACGCTTTTCGGCGTTCATCCCGACGATCTCAAAGAGGTCGTGTACTCGATGCGCTTTGACGAGGCGTCAGCGGTGTACGCAGACTTCGGTCCGTTCTACGTCGGCATGGTCACGCCGGTCGAAGAGTTGATGAACAGCATCTAGATCGGCACGCGCACAGCGCCCTTGATGAAGTCTCTGCCGCTGGCGTCGAACCGGAAGAACTGGAACATCGCCGAACCGAGCTCACCCTGGTTGTCGATGGTCAACGTGCCACCGGGGCCGTCGTAGTTGATGTTGTTGCCGGCTGCCATATCGCTCTTGCATTCGGTGAACGAGGTGCAGGGCGATCCGCTGTCGCTGACCCCCGGAATCATCGCCGCGATCGACGTGGGCTGCGTCGAGCCGGCCTGCAGGGCGGCGAGCGCGATCAGATTGACGCAGTCGAACGCGTTGGCTGCGTACGGGCTCGGATTGTCGGGTGTATCACCCAGCTCGGCCAGGAACTGCGGGTCGGTGCTGTACGCGACGGGTGACACTCCTGTGATCCGGTTTGCCAATGACTCACCCATCGGTTCAGCGGAGGCGGTCGGGCGGCGCATCGCGTCGTTGATGACGTAGACCGGCAATGTCGTCGGTTCCTTGCCATCGATTGCGCCGAGCATCACGGGTCCCGAGGTTGCATCGCCGATGACCACCACGACGCCGGCCGCGATCGAGGCGACCTTGCTGGCCGCGGCGTCGATGGAGTGGTCGTCATTGGAGAATGGAACCGCTTCGCTCTGGTCGATGCCCTTCTGCCGAAGTGCAAGCGTGACCGAGTCGACGAACGACTGCCCGAAGGCATCGTCGATGTATGCGACGGTTGCCCGGCTTGCTCCGGTGCTGTCGACCGCTTCGGCGATCGCCAACGCTTGCAACGAGTCCGACGGGATCGTGCGGAAGAACAGGTTGCGATCGGGGTAGCTATCGAGCAGGCTCGCCGAGGCGGTGGGGGAGCACGCCACGACGCCTGCATTGACGATCTCTCCGAGCCCGGCCAGCGCATTGGTCGACGAGGCCGGACCGATGATCGCATCGACGTTGGACCCGATCAGGGTGGCGATCGCCGGATCGATCCCGACGCCGGCGACGCCTTCGTCGGCAGGTATTTGCTCGACACCGGTGCCGCCGAACCCTCCGGCCGCGTTGATCTTCTCCACGGCGAGGTCCACTGCGCTTCTGATCGACTCGCCGATGTCGGCATTAGCGCTGCCTTGTGGGATCAGCACGCCGATCCTCAACACGCCGTCGTCTGTTCTGGGGATGGGCACGGTCGTCGGGGAGAAGGTCGGTGAAGTACTCGCAGCATCGGGATTGCACCCGACCGTGGTCACAAGCAGCGCACCGATCGCCACCGAACTGATGAACAGTGATGGCGAACGAGGCATTCACGGATTGTAGGGGCGCTCGGGATTGACGAGGTGGCGAGGGGGTTCTCGACCGAACGTGACCGCACGCGGCACAATGCCTGAGTGATACTCGCCGAACGGGAGCGTCTGCTCGCTGACACGACGCTCGATGGTCGGGCGTGGTGCGAGGCGTGGACGGCGGCCATCGACCAGTGGTTGGTCGGTCTGTACGGCAAGGTCTTCGGTGAACGGTCGGACGTTTGTCTGCTCATGGTCGGTGGGACAGGTCGTCGTGAGATGGCGCCGCGCAGCGATATCGACGTGATGGTCGTGCATCGCGGCAGCGCGAACAAGATCGAAAGGGGTCTTGCCGACCTGTGGTACCCGATCTGGGATTCCGGCATCCACCTCGGCCATGCGGTTCGCGCTGCGAACCAGAAGTTGTCCGTCGGCTCCGATCAACTCGACACGGCCACGACGATGCTCGCCGGTCGCTGGATCGCCGGTGACCGGGCACTTGCCGAGGAAGTGTTGAACGGGGCCCGCCGCGCTTGGCAGGCAGACGCAGGGACGTGGCTGTCGCTGCTGCGCGATCGCGGATTGGCGCGGCACCGTGTTGACGGCGAAGTCGCGTTCCTACTCGAGCCGAACATCAAGGAAGGGCGCGGTGGGCTCCGCGACATGCACGAGTTGCGTTGGGTCGACGCCGCAGGGCGTGGCATCGCCACCGAGGCGCCTGCCGCCCTGGCGGCCGCGTACGACACGTTGTTGCAGGCGCGGGTTGCGTTGCATCGCGTCGCACCGATCGCGGGTGAAGTGTTGCGCTTGGAGGACCAAGACTCCATCGCCGTCGCCGGGCGCTTCGGCACCGCCGACGATCTCATGGCTGCCGTGTCCTCCGCGGCGCGAACCATCTCATGGCAGTTCGATCGCGCTTGGCTCGCCGTAGCGCGCGCCGCGAAGGGTCCGGTCAAGCCGCGCCCGCTCGCGTCGGGTGTGACTCTGCGCAACGGCGAGGTGGAGTTGGGTGTCGACGTGTCGCCTGAGCGCGATCCAACCCTGATGCTCCAGCTGGCACTCGGCGCGGCGCGCAGTGAATCGCCGATCGCCACACGTGCGCTCGAGACGTTGTACGAACGCGTCCCCGACTGGCCGCAACCGTGGCCGACAGGCGCAGCCGAAGAGTTGGTGGCCCTGCTGCTCGAAGGACCTCGGGCGATTCCCGTGCTCGAGTCGCTCGATCAGGCAGATCTCTTCACCCGGATGTTGCCGGAGTGGGCTCCGGTTCGTTCTCGCCCGCAACGCAACGCGTACCACCGCTTCACCGTCGATCGGCACCTCTGGGAGGCCGCGGTGCAGGCGGCACTGCTCGCCGACCGCGTGGCCAGGCCGGATCTGCTGGTGATCGGTGCACTGCTGCACGACATCGGCAAGGGATACCCCGGTGATCACACCGAGCGCGGCGAAGAGCTGGTCGCAACGATCGGCCCACGAATGGGATTCAGTGAGCGCGACTCCGGTCATCTCGTCGGCCTGGTGCGTCACCATCTGCTCTTGCCCGATATCGCCACCCGCCGCGATCTCGATGATCCGGCGACGATCGACATGGTCGCCGAAGCCGTTGGAAGTGTCATGTTCCTCGACCTGCTGCATGCCCTCACGGAAGCTGACTCCCTGGCCACCGGGTCGTCGGCATGGAGCCCGTGGAAGGCCGAGCTCGTCGAGGAACTGGTCGAGCGAGTTCGCATGCGTCTCGGCGTCGGCGACGGTTCCGAGGCTGGGCCGGAACGGCGGTCTCCGTTCCCGACGGCTGAGGTGCTGGCGCTGATGGGCGCGGGGGAGACTGCGGTCGATGTCGATGGACCGCGCATCGTCGTCGTCAGCCGCGACCGGCCGGGTACCTTCGGTCGCCTCGCCGGTGTGCTGGCCCTGCACGGAATCGACGTGATCGGGGCTCGTGCCCACAGCGATGAGCAGGGGATGGCTGCTTCTCAGTTCAGGACTGCTGAAGCATCGAAGGGGGTCGACTGGTCGGCGGTCACGGCCGACATCCGTCGCGCTCTCGCCGGGGAGTTGGCTTTGTCCGCACGCCTCGCCGAACGTGCCAGGACATATCGACGCCGACGGCGACCAGCGGCTGCGGCGACCACGGTGCTGTCCCCGTCGGTGGTGTTCGTCGACGACGCCAGTAGCAACGCGACAGTCATCGAGGTACGCGCTCCCGACTCGATCGGGTTGCTGCACCGTGTGGCATCCGCCCTCGCCGAGATGGGTCTCGACATCCGCCATGCGACGGTCCAAACCATCGGTCCGAGCGTTGTCGACAGCTTCTACGTGCGCACCCCGGAAGGGGCGAAAGTGACCGACAGCTATCATCGTGCCGAGATCGAACGGGCGTTGTTGCATGCCGTAGGGTCGCCGCCGTGAGCGATGCAGCGCCCAATGACTTCACCCGCGACCTCGTTCGCTGGAGTGAGTCGCTGGCAGCGATCGCGCGCACCGGCATGGGCTTCACCGAGAGCCTGTACGAGCGCGAGCGATTCGAAGAAGTGCTGCACGTTGCCGCCGACATCAAAGGGGCCGCGGACGAGGCATTGGAGGTGCGTCGCGAGCGCGATCACTTCGTGCAGGAGTGGATGGAGTCCATCGGCGAGGGAGTTCCCGGGTACGTCACTCCGAAGGTTGCCGTCGGCGCGGTCGTCGGCAATGACGCAGGCGAGATCCTGTTGGTGCAGCGTGCCGACAGCGGTGTGTGGCTGTACCCGACCGGCTGGGCCGATGTGGGTTACTCACCAGCCGAGGTCGTCTTGAAAGAGGTGTACGAAGAGACGGGCATCGAGTGCGATCCCGTGCAAGTGCTCGCCGTGATCGATGGCCAGCGAATGGGCTTCACTCGGTTCGCGATGTACATGCTGCTCTTCCACTGCACCGCGACCGGCGGCGAGTTATCCGGTCATCCGCTGGAGACCGCGGCGGTCGGATGGTTCAAGCGTGATGCGCTGCCGTGGCCGTGCGCCGGTGCCAACTGGTGGGGCCCGATGGCGTTTGCCGCCATCGATGGCGAGGAGATCACGACGGTCTTCGACGAGCCACGTTCGCCGATGTGGCGCGGCCAGTCCGGCTAGATCGCGTTCGCGATCAGGAAGCGCTGTCGCCGTGGTCGCGCAGGAAGCGCTCGACCTCGGCCATGAACTCGTCGCTGTTGAGTCGGGTGTCGTCGATCGCGGCGCGCTCGTCGGCTTCGATCTCGTCCTCATCTTCATCGTCGTCGTCATCATCGAGTTGGCCGCTGTCGGCCAGTGATTCGAGCCGCGAGACATAGCCGATGAGGTCGTCGTCGTCGCCGACGAACGCGGAGACGCGAGCGTCGTACTCGCCTGCTTCGGCGGCAAGCCGTGCGGTCGAGGCTGGGCATCCCAGCATCTCGCATGCCCGTTCGACCAGTGCCAGCGCTGCCTTCGGCGATGGGACCTGCGATGCGTAGGCGGGCACCGCAGCCCACAGGGAAGCAGACGCCAGGTCGACGTTGGCAAACGCGCCGTGCAGCACACCGACGATCCCCGTCGGGCCCTCGTACCGCGACCGCTGCAGGTCGAAGCGATCGATCATTGTCTGGTCGGTTGCAGTGCCCATCAACTGCACCGGGCGCGAGTGGGGAACGTCGGCCAGCAGTGCGCCGAGCGTGAGCAGCATCGAGGCGCCAAACTTCGAAGCAACGTCGACGATCTGCTCGCTGAACATCCGCCACCGCAGGGCCGGCTCCGGACCGAGCAACAGGATCACATCGCCGCCCGGCGTGGACGCACTCCACAACCCGACCGTCGGCCAGACGATCGAACGGGTCATCCCTGCACTGAGACGAACGTGCGGTCGGACCGTGGCGAAGTCTGTGAACTCCTCAGGATCGATCTCGGCCAACGGCTGCGCGTTCCATGCCTCGATGAGGTGTCGCACGCTGTTGCTGGCGGCGTCGCCGGCGTCGTTCCACCCGGTGAACGCGGCGATGATGGTCGGCCTGTGCAACGTTGGTTGGGCCATCCAGCGGATGTGGTCCATCGCTGACAAGACTACCGATGTCCGGCCGGGCGGCCTACAGAACCACGGGCTCGCCGAGCCGTCGGCCCTGGTACCGCCTGCCACCGTGGCGTGTCCGCTTCACCCTGGGTCGCTGCGATACCAGGTTGCCCAGGAGGCGTTGCAATAGACGATCGTCAGGTCGGATAGGCGATATCGCACGACCTGTTCGGGCAGGGCGTCGAGCGTCTCAGCGAGGTCCTTGCAGTACTTCTCGTCAGCGTGGGAGATCACGCCAGCGGCACCACGCTGTTGACGCGACCGGGCTGCAGGATCTGATCCTCGAGGACCTGCGGTTCGAGCGGTCTCGACAGCAGGAAACCCTGTGCTTCGTTGACCTGCTCGTCGCGCAGGTGGTCCATCTCGCTGGCGGTTTCGACCCCTTCGGCGAGAGTTCTCAGGCCGAGGTCCCTGCCGAGCTGCACGAGCGTGCGTATGAGCGCCTTCGATTCGGGTGATGTGGTGATCGCGGAGGTGAACCTGCGATCGATCTTGAGGCAGTCGACCGGGAACTGTTGGAGATAGGCGAGCGAGCTGTAGCCGGTACCGAAGTCGTCGACCGCGATCCGCACCCCCAGCTCCTTGACGGCTTTCAACCGCACCGCGGTATGCGCTGCGTCGCGCATCAGCGCCGTCTCGGTGACTTCGATGATCAACGTGGCTGGATCGAGGCCGCTGCTCTCGAGGGCTTCGCGGATGTGGTCGACGATGTGGTCGTGGTCGAGCTGGCGGCCGGAGACGTTGACCGATATGTCGAGTGTGTCGCCCTTCGAGTGCCACACCGCCATCCGGTGACAGGCCTCGTTCAACACCCAACGGCCGACCTCTTGGATCTGGCCGCTTTGTTCGAGGATCGGGATGAACTCGTCCGGTTCGATCAATCCGAGCGTCGGGTGGTCCCATCGCAGCAACGCTTCGACAGCCACCAGTGACAGGTCGTCGAGGTTGTAGATGGGTTGGTACACGAGTCGGAACTGCTCTTTGTCGACTGCCGAGCGAAGATCGAATTCGAGCTCGATGCGGCGACTGATCTCGGTCTGCATCTCCGGGTGGAAGATCGCGTACCGGTTCTTGCCGGCCGCCTTCGCCTGGTAAAGGGCAACGTCTGCGTCGCGCAGG
>JANPGV010000062.1:0-1815 GCA_031424145.1 Ilumatobacteraceae bacterium | reverse complement strand
GCGCGGTGCGCGCGTCGCAGCCGATGTCAACGATCTCGTTCGCGACGCCGACACCGTGTTGGTGTCACTGCCAAATCCTGTGGCGACTCAACAGGCGGTGCTCGGTCGATCCGGTGTCATTGCCGCGTGCCGGCCTGGCACGTTGATCATCGACACCTCGACCATCGATCCGACGACCGCGCGGGAGGTCGCGCGCGATGCCGAAACCAACAACGTCGACTACGTCGAGGCGCCTCTGAGCGGTGGCGACGAGGAAGGGTCAGGCGTCGACGCTGCGCGTGCCGGCGCGGCAACCTTCATCTGCGGAGGCACCGCGGAGGCTGTCGAACGGGCCCGTCCAGTCCTCAACATCCTCGGCCGACACATCCTCCACGTCGGTCCCGCCGGAACCGGCGCGACCGCCAAGCTCGTCTCGAACCACATCGCCGGACTCCACAACCTCGCCGCCGCCGAGGCCCTCTCAGTCGGTCGTGCCGCTGGACTCTCGCTCGAGACAATGCTCGGCGTCCTACTCCACACCGACGCGCAGAGTTACTGGTTGTTCAACTATCTCGCTCCCCGCATCGCGAGGGGCGACTTCGACGAAGGCTTCTCGATCGACCTGCAGCACAAGGACCATCGGCTGTTCGGTGAACTGGCCGCCGCGCACAACGCGCCGACGCCACTGAACGATCTGGCATTGCGGTTGTACGACGCGATGCGCGTCGCCGGACTTGGTCGCAAGGACCTCACCGAGGCCGTCAACGTGGCTTGCGAGCAGGCAGGCGTGAGCCGGTTCGACGCATGAAAGTCGGCCTACGGGTAGGCACCTCCGGGCGCCGTCGACCCGGCCGGCGCCTGATTGCCCGGACTGTTCTTGCTGTAGCCGCCGCAGCCCGTCGCGACCGCTGCCATCAGGACAATGCTTCCCAGGACGAGACGTACGTTGGTCTTCTTCATCACGACCACCTCTTTCTCATTGGTTGAGTACCCCTGGCAGGTTCCGCGCCAAACGCGTCTCGTCGCTAATCTGGCGAGGTGATCCTCGACGCCGATCAACTCGCTACCTTCCACAAAGACGGCGTGATCGCGATACCTGATCTCTTCTCGCGAGATGAGGTCGACGCGATCACGGCTCGTCTGCCGAAGCTGTTCGCCGAACGCTGCCCGGAGAACTTCCGCGAGCGGTCGAGCGATGTCGTGCGCACGGCCATGGGCCTGCACCTGCGCGACCCGTTGTTCGCACGACTGGTCCGCGATCCGCGCTTCGTCGTCGCCGCGCAGCAGATCCTCGGCGACGACGACCTCTACGTCATGCAGGTCAAGGTCAACGCCAAGGAAGCGTTCACCGGCGAGCAGTGGCAATGGCACTACGACTTCGCCACCCATCACCGCGAGGACGGAGTGCCGGAGCCGCTGGCTTTGAACATGCACATCTTCCTCGATGAGGTGACCGAGTTCAACGGACCACTGATCTTCGTCCCGCAATCACATCTCGACGGCCCGGTCGCGACCGAACTCGACATCACCACGACGAGCTACCCGTTGTGGACCGTCGCATCCGAAGTCGTCAAACCGCTCGCCGACCGCGGCGGCCTCTACTGCCCGAAGGGTCCGCCTGGCACAGTGTTGATCTTCGGCGACTCGATGGTGCACGCCTCGCCGCCCAACATGTCGCCGTGGGACCGGCGGATCTTCTCGCTGATCCTCAACCCGGTCAGCAACCACCAGACGACGATGCAGCGTCCCGATCATCAACACCACCGCGACTTCACGCCGGTGCGGGTGCTCCAGCCGGTCTGATCAGTCGAGCGTCCCGCTGATCGCAACAGTCAG
>JANPGV010000061.1:0-27671 GCA_031424145.1 Ilumatobacteraceae bacterium | reverse complement strand
GCTCACAGCGCAGGCCACCACGCCGTATGACAAGGCGCAGACTCTGAAGAACTGGTTCAAGACGCAGTTCAAATACGACCTGCACGTGCAGCCAGGACACAGCAACGACGCAATGATCGATTTCTTGACCAACAGGAGGGGTTACTGCGAGCAGTTCGCGGGAACGTTCGGCGCCATGGCACGCGCCGTCGGTCTGCCAACGCGGGTGGTCACCGGATACACGTGGGGTCAGCTTCGCGCCGACGGGTTCTACCATGTCGCTGGTCGTCACGCCCACGCCTGGGACGAGGTCTGGTTCGACGGCTTCGGCTGGGTGACCTTCGACCCGACGCCAGGCCGTGGCGCGCCGGGCTCCGAGCAACGCACAGGCGACCCCGCTTTGCAGGAGGAGGGCAACGGAACCCCGGGTGGCACAAACGCCGGGAACGCCCCGACGCCCACGTTCGAGCCGAGCGTTCAGCGTCCCCGACCGGAGAACGAGCTGCCGACGGGCCCGACCACGCCGCGCAACACTGGTCTCAAGACGTCATCCGATGGGGGATCTTCCGGTGGCCTGATCATCGCTGCCCTCCTCGCGGCAGTCATCGCCTGGGTCGTGGCGATGCCACGCGTGCTCAACCGTTGGTCGCGGCACCGTGCGAAGGATCCGATCGACCGGGTCACTTCTGCGTGGGCCGCGACCGTCCGATCGTTGACGATGGCAGGCGCACCACGGATGTCGGGGGCAACACCGCTCGAATACGCGAGAGCGGTCGATGTCGGCCGCGCCGAGACGGTCGAGATCGCTCGCCTGGTCACGCGAGCCGTCTATTCGCCTCGCGGGGTCGATGCCGGGGCCGCCGAGCGCAGCGAGCTCCTACGCAGCGAAGTCGACGCCGCCTGCCGGGCGCGGATGAGCATCGTCACCAGGTTGCTCGATCACCTTGATCCGCGATCCGCCTGGGGGCGTATCACCGGTTAGGTGCAGGCCCTCCGGAGAGCGGACCTACTCGCCGCGACTACCGGTGGAACCACCGAGACGACTGCGCACGCTGTCGCTGAGATGGTTGAGCCCAGCCTCGCCGATGGCGGCCACATGGCGCTCGGCGATCACCAGGGCGGCGATCGCCCCGACGAATGCAACGAACGACAGGTACGGACTGACGCCCAGCAGGACGACGGTCAGCACCAGGCACAGCACGGTCGAGACGGAACTGACCACAACTGCGCGCCGTGACCCCACGTGTCGCGGCTTGATGTCTCGACCAAAACTCGGGTCGCGCTGGAGCTGCTCTTCGATTTGTCGCAGAATGCGTTGTTCGTCTTCTGAGAGCGGCATGGCGACTCCTGAGCGATTGCCTTGAGACATCTTTCCACGATTCGGCGCCGGAGACAACGCAGGAGTCGAACGATTACGCGTCCTGGGGATCGTCGGGGCCCCATTGCTGGACCCCGCGGCTGACTACCCGCAGCCCACGGTCACTCACTGCGCTCGCCGGACCAATGGCTGTGGTGCCGAATCTCTTCCGGATCGCGTCGACCGTCTCCTCCGCGAGCTGCCACTGCTGCTCGTCGCCGGCTCGTTCGTCCAGAAGGTCGTCGAGGCTCAGCTGACGCGAGGCCGACGTGAAGTTGCTGGCGCTGACACCCAGTAGTCGGACACCCGCCGACGCGTCGATGGCGTGCAACAGCGGTTCGAGCGCGGCGACCATCGAATGCGCGGTCGAGACACCGCCGGCCACTGTGACCGATCGCGTGATGGTCTCGAAACCTGCAAACCGAACCTTCAGCGTGAGGGTGCGCGCGGCGCCGCCATGAGCGCGGAGCCGTGCAGCGACGGCATCCGACAGTCGTACGAGCTCGCGGAGCAGTTCCTCGTGCGTGTGCCGGTCGATCGCGAACGTCTCTTCATGACCGATCGATTTCATCTCGCGATCGGGCTCGACTGGTCGATCATCGACGGCCCATGCGAGCCGATAGAGGTGCTGGCCATGCGCCGCGCCGACGCAGGCGATCAACGTCGCCTCGTCGAGATCGGCGAGATCAGCGACCGTCTGCACGCCGAGCCGTTGCAACCGCTCGAGCGTTGCCGGGCCAACGCCCCACAGCGCTTGGACGGGCAGCGGATGGAGGAACGCCAACTCCTCGCCCTGCCGGACCTCGACCACTCCCCTGCCATCACGAACACCTTCCGGCGAGGCGATCGGCTTGGCTGCAACTGACGCCAACTTGGCCAGGAACTTGTTCGGAGCAACACCTACCGAACATCGCAACTGCAACTCGTTCCAGACTCTGGCGCGGATGGTCTCGGCGATGGCTGCTCCGGGACCGTGCAGGCGAAGGGCGCCGGAAACATCGAGAAATGCCTCGTCGAGCGACAGAGGCTCGACGAGCGGCGTGACCGACGTGAAGATCTCGTTGACGTCGGCGCTGACCGAAGCGTAAAGGGCGTGGTCGCCAGGGAGGAACACGGCCTGCGGACAGAGCCGCTTCGCGGTCACGCTCGGCAACGCTGAACGCACGCCGTACCGGCGGGCTTCGTAGGACGCCGCGGCAATCACCCCGCGTGCCCCGGTGCCGCCGACGACGACGGGCTTGCCGACCAGATCAGGCCGGCGCCGAAGCTCGACACTGACGAAGAAGGCATCCATGTCGACGTGAAGGATCACGCGTCGTTCGATCACGCGATCCGCTCCACCCGCGAGGTGTTGCGATCCGTGCCGATCAAGCGAAAATGAAAGGTGCCGGTCGGATGAGCCACACCTTGCAACCAGTCACCGACGGGAATGTGCACCCACTGCGGGCTCAACGCGAGCAGAGCCAACGCCTCGTCGCCGGCAACCTGGCGCACCTCTTCTACGATGCCATCGGGATCGGCCACCACGATGTCGCCGACGACATCCGCGGTCTCCCAAGCCTCGACACGCAACCTCCAGTCGAGTTGCGGCGCCTCGACGATGACGGAGTACCGCAAGTCGGCCCAACCGGCGACGGTGAGACCGGTCTCTTCGAGGACCTCGCGAGCGAGACCCTCGCGGATGGACTCGCCACGGTCGATCACACCGCCAGGCGGAGTCCACTCGATCGATCGATCCCGGCGACGGTTGCCGACCAGCACCAAGCCGTTGAGATCCACTCCGCCGACCCTAGGGATCAAGGCACCTCCGACGACCCAGTTCCGCATCGTGTCGTCAGCCGCCTTGCGCACGCCGCCTGCGCCGTCCCCCGAAGTCGGCGACCCACAGCTTGATCACGATCATCAGCGCCTCCCGGATGATCCCGCCCGACATCTTCGATGTACCCGCCGTCCGGTCACGGAACGTGATCGGGAACTCGACCACCTTCCCGCCGATGCGAACCAGCCGGTAGGTCATCTCGACCTGGAAGCCATACCCGTCGGCAGCCACGGTGTCGAACTCCATGCGTTCCAAGGCATCGCTGCGATACGCGCGGTACCCGGCTGTGGCGTCGTTGATCGCCAGACCGAGCACGCCCGCGGCATACCGGTTGCCCCATCGAGACAGCGAGCGACGACGCCTCGGCCAGTTCTCGGTCAGCCCGCCCGGAACGTAACGACTGCCTATGGCAAGGTCGGCGCCGTTCTCTGCGTTGGCGATGAGTGCCGGCAGCACCGCAGGGTCGTGCGACAGATCAGCATCCATCTGCACACAGATCTCGGCACCGGCATCGATCGCCGCCCGCAGGCCGGCGCGATACGCGGCGCCGAGCCCGGCCTTTCCGGGCCGGTGCATGACGCCGATTCGGCCAAGCTCGCGATTCATGTCCTCGGCCAGTTGGCCCGTGCCGTCCGGACTGCCGTCATCGACGATGAGCAAGTCGGCATCGGGCAACGCCAGGCGAACTTCGCGGCACAGCCGCTCGATGTTGCCGGCCTCGTTGTAGGTCGGCACAACCACGGTGACACGCACAACCGCTGAGCCTACGGGGTCGGCGCACCGTACGATGTGGCGGTGACCGACCAAGAGGTTCCGCTCTCAGCGCTTCCGCCCCCCATGGCCCGGTTTGCCGCATTCCTCGCGATCCTGCTCGGTGGGTTGGCAGGCGGGTTGATCGGCTACACGCTCGTCAAGTTGCAATGTCACGGTACCTGCGCGACGCAACGCGGGCTCGGCGCGCTGTTCGGGGCCATCATTGCTGCGCTGGGAATGAGCGTCGTCGCTGTGTTGGTCCTGCGGGCACTCGGAGAATGGAAAGAGGTCGAGCGTCGTCAGCAGAACGACAAGCTCTCATGACCGATCTGCATCGTGAACTGCGCAACATTGCAGCACGCCTCGCCGTTACAGCGGGCGATCTCGTCTTCGAAGGGCGAAAGAGCGGCGTCACGTCAGTCTCGACGAAGTCGTCGGACACCGATGTGGTCACCGAGTTCGATCGTGCATCGGAACGCCTGATCGTCGAGGGGCTTCACGACGAACGGCCCGACGACGCGGTGGTCGGCGAGGAGGGCACGGATTCGGCCGGTCGATCAGGGATCCATTGGTTGATCGATCCGATCGACGGCACGACGAACTTCCAGTACGACCTGCCGGGGTACGCAGTTTCGATTGCGGCGCTGTCCGGGGAGCACACCGTGGCCGGCGTTGTCTACATCCCCAGCCAGCGCGAGCTCTTCACGGCTGTCGCCGGTGAAGGCGCGTTGCTGAACGGCGCTCCCATTCGATGCGGCACCATCGCTTCTGTCGAACAGGCTCTTGTCGCCACCGGCTTCTCGTACCAGATCGAACGACGTCGCGCCCAGGCCCTTCGAATCGCACAGGTCATACCTCGGGTGCGCGACATTCGCAGGTTTGGGGCGGCCGCGCCCGACCTGTGCTATCTCGCCGCGGGCAGGCTCGACGTGTACTTCGAGCAATGGCTCGGTCCGTGGGATTGGGCCGCAGGCGAGCTCATCGCTCGCGAGGCGGGTTGCCGAACGGGACGATTTGACGGTAGCCCGGTTGGCGACGGACAGGTGCTCGCCTCGAATCCAGCGCTCTTCGACAAGATGGTCGAGTTGCTGGAGGACACCGAACCTGGCCGCAACCCTGGCATCATGTGACGGTGGGTACTCGCATCCTTTCCGTCGAAGACGACGAGCGCATCAGAACGGCGGTCAAACTGGCTCTCGAAGACGAGGGCTGGACGGTCGATGAAGCCGGAAGCGGCGAAGAGGCCATCGAGCTGTTCAACCGCGCCTCGCCCGACGTCGTCCTGATCGACATCATGCTGCCCGGCATGGACGGCTTCGAACTGTGTCGCACTCTGCGGCGGCACAGCGACGTCCCGATCGTGATGGTCACGGCCCGCAACGACACCCACGACGTCGTGGCCGGCCTCGAAGCCGGCGCCGACGATTACCTGACCAAACCGTTCGCTCCGAAGGAACTGTCGGCGCGGATCCGGGCACTGCTGCGGCGCATCAGGCCGATCAGCCCCGGTCACGCACGCCTCGTGTTCGGCGATCTGGAGATCATCCCCGACGAGGGCAAGGTCACTCGATCGGGCACCGAACTGCACCTGACCAAGACCGAGTTCAGGTTGTTGTGCGAGCTCGCCCAGAACCCCGGCAGGGTGTTCAGCAGGGAGAGCCTGCTCGACAAGGTCTGGGGATACGACTACTTCGGCGACGGCCGACTCGTCGATGTGCACGTCCGACGGCTGCGCACCAAGGTCGAGACCGATGCCGCCAACCCACGTCACGTCGTGACCGTCCGCGGCCTCGGGTATCGCCTTCAGTCGTGACCATCGCGCACGACACCGTGGGCGTCGAGCCGCAACCTGGGGTCGGCCGGACAACGCTGAGCCTCTTCACCAAGTGGCGTCCGGCGAGATTCGGACTTCGCACGCGAATCATGTCGATGTTCATCATCGGCGCGTTGCTGCTGTCGACCTTTCTCGCGGCTGTCGCGTATTCCTTCACGCGCAGCAGCCTGTTGAACCAGCGCGAACAGTCCAGCACCGAACTGGCGTACCGCAATGCGCGCGTCGCCCAACGCGAGATCAGCGCCGGCAACACCAGTGCCAACGCGATCATCGATCGTCTGCAACAGGTCGGAGTCGCCCAAGCCGCCATCAACATCGATGGCGCGTGGGCATCGCACTCGGCCAAGTTCACCCCCACTGTCATCCCCGCTTCGATGCAGGCAAAAGTGATCGGAGACCGCGTTCCGTCGCGAATGATCATCAAATTCGAGAACGTGCCCACGTTGGTGATCGGCATTCCCCTGGAATCCTCGAATGCTGCCTACTTCGAGTTCGCCGACCTCGCCGATGCCAACACGACGTTGCGGAACGTCGGCCTCAGCCTGTTGTTCGGCGGCCTCATCACGACACTCGCCGGAGCCCTGACGGGGATGATTGCCGCGAAGCGCGCCATTCGCCCGCTGGGAGATGCTGCGCAGGCGGCCAAGGCCATCGCGGGCGGTCGACTCGACACGCGCCTCGAGAACACCGATGATCACGACCTCCAGTTGCTGTCGACCGCTTTCAACGACATGGCCGAGGCTCTTCAGAATCGCGTCGAACGCGACGCCCGCTTCGCCAGCGACGTCAGCCACGAGCTTCGATCACCTCTGATGACCCTTGCTGCAAGTGTCGAAGTGATGCAGGCCAGGCGCGATGAGATGCCCGAGCGCGCCCAGGCAGCCTTGGATCTGCTCGTCGGCGACGTCACCCGCTTTCAGGGACTGGTCGAAGATCTGCTCGAGATCTCACGCTTCGACGCCGGCGCGATCCGCCTCCACCTCGAAGATCTGCTCGTCGCCGAGTTCGTCCGGCAGGCGGTCGCTGTCAGCAGCCTTCCGCAGACGAAACTGACGGTCAGTGATCGTGCCGAGGGTCTGATCATGCACGGTGACCGTCGGCGGTTGGCACGAGTCGTGGCCAACCTCATCGACAACGCTCGCGTCCACGGTGGAGGTGCCCCCGAGATCAACGTCATCGAGGCCGAGGGCGAAGGCGAGCCACTGAACCACGTCTGGATCGTCGTCGAGGACCGTGGACCCGGCGTACCGAACGAGGAGCGACACCTGGTCTTCGAGCGGTTCGCCAGAGGTGCCGTAGCGGGTCGGCGCTCGAGCAGCGACGGAGCCGGGCTGGGGTTGTCGTTGGTCGAGGAGCACGTGCGCATGCACGGCGGCAGGGTCTGGGTGGAGGACCGACCGGACGGCAAACCCGGTGCGCGTTTCGTTCTCGAACTGCCTGCCGAAGAGGTGAGGGTCGGTTGACCGCTGGCCGGACGCCGCGGCGCGTTCTCACCGGCGCCATCGCTCTCGCCTTGGTGGCCGGTGGGTGCTCGATCAACGCTGAGAGCACCCCACGAGACATACCGGTTCGCGACCGCGGCGACTTGCACGCCGACTTCGACCAGGCCGCCGGCGCGGCAGTCGGATCCGGCCGCATCTACCTTCTCTCCCCCGAGGTTCTCGGCCAGGCGCGGACTCTGCAATCGGTGGCCCGAGACGTCGGCGACACGGCGGTCAAAGCCATGCAGGCGTTGTTCGAGGGCCCGAACACCCAGGAGCTGCAGGCCCTCCTGCGCTCGGCCATCCCAACAGGGACGCGCTTGCTGGACGTCTCTCAGGAGGGCTCGCAACTGATCGTCAACGTGTCCAGCGAACTGCAGCAACTCACGGGTGAAGCGCTGATCGACGGCGTCGCCCAGATCGTCCTGACAGCCTCTGAGATCACCGGGGTCAACTCCGTGACGATCGCCATCGACGGAACTCCCCAACAGTGGCCCGCAGGCAACGGCGAGCTGCAGAGTGCGCCGCTGACGCGCTACGACTTCCCGGGGCTCGTCGTCTCGTCGCAACCCGCGTTCCCGTCGGTGCCCTCCCCCACACCGACGCCGTAACCGGCCGCTACGACAGCAGGAGCTTGCCCAGGCGACGCGCAGCGACTGTCATACCGACGGCAGAGACCGCGAACAAGACGACCACGTGGCCGATCGTCGAGAGCGTGAAGACCCCGGCATTCGCGGCCCTCACGAGCGCGACCCCGTGATAGAGCGGCGACAGTTGCGCGAGCCACGCCCACGAGCCGTAGCTACCCAGCGGGAAGAACGTCGCCGAGAACAGGAACATGGGCATCGTCGCCGTCGGGATGAACTCGAAGTCGCTGAACCCACGCATGAACGTCGTGACTGCGAAGCCGAGCGATGCGAACGTCAATCCGATCAAGGCACAGAACGGCAGCGCGACCAGAACCCACGGCGAACCGACCAACCCGAGGCCCCACATCACAGCAAGGAATCCGACTGCGTAGATCTGTCCACGAATCAACGCCCACGTGATCTCGCCGACAGCCACGTCGCCCGCCGACATCGGTGTGGCCAGCGCGCCGTCGTAGATGCGCGCCCACTTCAACTTGTGGAACACGTTCATCGTCGAGTCGTACACGGCGCCGTTCATCGCCGAAGCGGCCATCAATCCCGGCGCCACGAAATGGTCGTACGGCACCTGCCGACCGCCGACCGAGACGGTGCCGATCAGGTTGCCGAGACCGATGCGCATCGACAGCAGATAGAACAGCGGCTCGAAGAACCCGCTCAGCAGGATGATCCACTGCCGCCGATAGGCAACGACGTTCCGCTCGACCATCCGCTGCGGACGACGCACGTCGCGGAGCATCGGCGGCAACATGCGCAGCACCGCGGTCATACGTACAACCGCCGACGAACGAACCGGTACGACAAGAGCGTTCCGGCCACGATCCAGGCACAGATCACCACGAGGTGCGCTGTCGTCGCGGAAGCATCGGCTCCCCCGATCGTCAAGCCTCTGGCCAGTTCGACGCCGTGCCACAACGGCAGGATCTTGATGAGCGCCTGCGTCCAACCCGGTAGTTGGGAGATCGGATAGAACGCCCCGCCGAACAGGAACAGCGGGATGATCACGAATCGTTGCATTGCTGCGAAACCGCCGTCGAGGAGGCGCGGTGCCGAATAGGCCATCAGCGGCATCGCGAACGCAACCCCGGTGAGCGACGACACGGCAATTCCTGGGAGCAACCCCCAACTTCGCGCATCGGGGAAGAGGACGAGCACAGCGGCCACCGCAGCGCTGGTCACTGCGCATCGAATCGCCATCCAGATCGCGTGGCCGCCGACGATGTCCCTAGCCCCGAGCGGAGTCGCCGAGATCCCGAAGTAGGCACGAGACCAGATGAACCCGCCCAGAATCGGCCACAGGCTCTCGGTCGACGCAACCGCCATCGCCGTCGTCACCATCAGGCCCGGCGCTATGAACGCAACGTAGGACACTCCACCGAGGACGTCGGCCGAGCTGGCGGTTCGATCGACGAGCGCGCCGACGCCGACGCCTAGACCGAGCAGGTACAGCAACGGCTGGACGAAGGACGCAAGCAGGTTGCTGACCCAGAAACGCCGGAAGACGGTTGCATGCCAAAACGCAACTCGAACCGGGCCCGGTGTTGCCATGCTCATCGCTCGCCGACCGTCATCGTCAGTCCACCAACGTTCGACCTGTGAGGTGCAGGAACACGTCCTCGAGGCTGGACCGTCGCACCAGTGAGCTGATCGGCCGGGCTCCACGGTTGTGCACGTCGGCGAGAGCGGCCTCTCCGTCGTCGGCGTACACCAGCGTTCGATCGGGCAGCACCTCGACTCGTTGCCCGATGCCCGTCACGTCGTTGTACAGAGCACCATCTCCGTTCGGTGAGAAGCGCAGCTCGAGCACTTCCTTGGTCGAGTGCTGCTCGATCAACGACCGCGGCGAGCCGGTGGCAACGATCCGGCCACCGTCCATCACAACCAGGCGGTCGCACAGTTGCTCGGCCTCATCCATGTAATGCGTGGTGATGATCAAGGTCACTCCGTCATGCTTCAGCCGGTAGAGGCGGTCCCACACGACGTGGCGGGCCTGCGGGTCCAGCCCCGTGGTCGGCTCGTCCAGCAAGAGCAGATCGGGCCGATTGATCAGCGAGCGCGTGATCGACAGACGCCGCATCATCCCACCGCTCAACTGATCGACGATGCTGTCGGCGCGCTCGCTCAGCTGTACGAATTCGAGCAGCTCCTTGGCACGGCGACGGCACTCGGCGCGAGGGATGTCGAAGTATCGGCCGTACAGCACGAGGTTCTCCATGACGCTGAGCTCTTTGTCGAGCGTGTCGAGCTGCGGCACCACGCCCAACCGTCCACGGATCTGGCGCCCCGCCGTCGCCGCATCGAGGCCGAAGATGCTGAGTGATCCCGATGATGCCGGCGAGACGCATCCGATCATGCGCATGGTCGTCGACTTGCCGGCGCCGTTCGGACCGAGGAAGCCGAACGCCTCGCCCTTGTCGACATCGAAGTCGATCGAGTCAACGGCGACGAAGTCGCCGTATTTCTTGGCGAGGCCGCGGGCGGTGACCAGTGCTTCGCTCACACGGGCGAGGCTAGCGAGCGAACCTCGTGCCGTCCCGGGAGTTATCCGAAGAAGATCTCCGCGACGTCGTGATATAGGTGCAGATCGACGTATCGGGTCTTGCCCACCGTCTCATCGAGGGGAATCGTGGTGACATCGGTGCCGCGCAGCACCGCCATCTTGCCCCACTCGCCGTTGTGCACGGCATCGATGGCGGCGATGCCGTACCGAGTCGACAGCACCCGGTCGAAGGCTGACGGAGTCCCACCGCGCTGCACGTGGCCGAGCAGCACAACGCGCGTCTCGAGACCGCTGCGGTCCTCGATGGCGTGGGCAATGGTGTCGGCTATTCCGCCGAGGCGCACGTGTCCGAACCGGTCATAGATCTTCTCCCGCGTCGGCATGCTGTCCAGGCGCGGTTCGGCGCCCTCGGCTACCACCACGATCGACGCGTACCGGCCGCGCTCGTGGCGCCGGTGCAACAGCTCGCAGATCTTCTCGATGTCGAAAGGCTCCTCCGGGATCAAGATCGCGGTAGCGCCGCCGGCAATGCCGGCGTACGTGGCGATCCATCCCGAATGCCTGCCCATGACCTCGACGATCATCACGCGGTCGTGGCTCTCGGCCGTCGTGTGGAGGCGGTCGATTGCGTCCGTCGCGATCTGCACGGCTGTGGTGAACCCGAAGGTCATGTCGGTTCCGACGATGTCGTTGTCGATGGTCTTCGGGACGCCGACGATGGGCAGACCGAGATCGTGATGGAGCTTGCAGGCAACGGTCAGGGAACCATTGCCGCCGATCACCACGAGCCCGTCGATGCCCATGTCGCGAAACGTCGCGGCGACCTGCTCGGGGCCATTCGGCGCGTCGTACGGGCTGCCACGTCGGGTGCCCAACAGCGTGCCGCCCTTGGGCAACATGCCGCGCAGGGAGCGAACGTCGAGCGGCATGGTTCTTCGTTCGCGAACTCCGTCCCAGGCGTCGAGGAACCCGATGAGTTCATCGCCGTAGTTCAGTTCGCCTTTGCGGACGATCGCCCGGATGACCGCGTTGAGTCCCGGACAATCACCGCCACCTGTCAAAATGCCGACGCGCACGTGTGCACAGGGTAGGGCACGGCGACCGAAAAGGAGGAGATCCATTTGGCTTGGGATGCAAACCGGCCCGTCCCGTGGCAACGACTGCTGCGCGAGGCAGGGATCTTCCTGGTGATCGGTGCTCTGGCCATGGTGTTCCTCGCCGACGGTACGAAGCCGAGCACCTTCGTCGGTCTCTTCATCGGAATGCTGTTCTACGTGGGCTTCGTGGCCGTCCTGTCGAAGTTCGGCTATGAACGACAGTCGATTCGCCAGGCGCGCGAGAAACGACGTGCCATCGCCAGCGCGCCGGCAGCGACCAGCCAGTCTGCACGGCAGCGGCCGGCGCCGACCAGGCGCACCAGCACCGGTCCGTCTCAACGCCCCAACAGGTCGACCAAGAAGCGGCGGCGCTGACACCGTGTCACCCGAAGGTGCTGTGGAACGCTGCGTCATTGCCATCGATGCCGGCACGACCGGTGTTCGCAGCAGAGCGATCTCCGCCACGGGTGGGCAGGCAACTGCGGCCTACCGCGAGTTCACGCAGATCTACCCGCAACCCGGCTGGGTCGAGCATGACCCAGAAGAGATCTGGGCTGCGGTCTGCACGACGTTGAGCGAGGTCGTCCATCAGATTGGTTCCGATTCGATCGCCGCGCTGGGCATCGCCAACCAACGTGAGACGGTCGTTGCCTGGAACCGGCTCACCGGCAAGCCCTACGGGACCGCAATCGTCTGGCAGGACCGCAGGACAGCGGATCGCTGTGAGGCTCTACGCGAAGCCGGGCATCTGCCGCTGGTACGCGAGGCGACCGGATTGGTGCTCGACCCGTACTTCTCAGCTTCCAAGTTCGAGTGGTTGCTGACCGAACGCGAGATTCCTGTCGACGATCAACTGGCCCTTGGCACGATCGACTCGTGGCTGATCTGGAAGCTCACCGCGGGTGCGGCCCACGTGACCGATCCCACGAATGCCAGCCGGACGATGCTCTTCGACATCCGTTCGCTGCAATGGTCGTCCGAGCTGTGCGAACTGTTCAGCGTTCCGATGTCGGCGCTGCCGGCGGTGTTGCCGTCCAGCGGGCGATTCGGTGAGACGGGCCAGGTTCCGGGTTGTCCCGACGGCATTCCCATCTCGGGTGTGGCCGGCGACCAACAGGCGGCCCTGATCGGTCAGGCGTGCTTCACACCGGGAATGGCCAAGAACACATACGGAACCGGCAGTTTCGTGTTGTTGAACGTCGGTGCCACGTGCCCTTTGTCGACGGAAGGGATGCTCACCACTGTTGCCTGGCAACTGGCGGATGGGACGGTTGCGTACGCGTTGGAGGGAGCGATCTTCATCACCGGCGCGGCCATCCAGTGGCTCCGCGACGGTTTGGGCCTGATCAGCTCTGCAGCGGAGATCGGCCCCTTGGCTGCCAGCTCACCGGACAACGGCGGTGTGTATGTCGTGCCGGCGTTCGCCGGGCTCGGGAGCCCGTGGTGGGACCCATACGCACGCGGGACCATCGTCGGCATCACCCGCGGAACGACCAAGGCCCACTTGGCGCGTGCCGTCGTCGAGGCGATGGCGTATCAGACCCGCGATGTCGTCGAGGCCATGGCTGCTGCCAGCGGCACCAGGTTGGCAGCGCTGCGCGTCGATGGTGGCGCGTCCGTCATGGACATGTTGTTGCAAATGCAAGCAGATCAGTTGGGCGTTACCGTGCAGCGTCCAATCGATCAGGAGACCACGGCCCTCGGTGCTGCTTATCTCGCCGGTCTCGCAGAAGGCGTCTGGCCGTCGGTGGCGGCGATCAACGAGCGTTGGCAGATCGACGCCACCTTCGAACCCGAGCCTGATCGCACACTCGCCGACCTCGGTCACGACACGTGGCTTCGCGCAGTCGAGCGGTCGCGCGGCTGGATCGGCGCGGCGTGAACCGCAGCTCGGTCATCGCCCTCACAACCTGCACGGCACTGTTGTTTGCTTCGGCGGCATCGGCTCTGCCAGGCGTCGGCGATGGTGCACAAGCCGGTACCCCGGCCGCCCGCGGGAGCCGGGTCCAGGAAACACCCACGCTTCCTCCACCTGTGCCCCGAGTGCTGTTCATGGGTGACTCGTCGCTCGAAGGCATCAAGTTCTACTCGCATGCGCTGGACGCGATCGGTGGCATGACGTACGTGCTCGATGCCGAGTCATGCCGGCGCCTGGTCCGGGCCTCGTGCCACAGCCTGGCCGGCAACACGCCCAACACCGCCCTCGAGGCCATCCAGGGCGCCCCGGGCCAGTTCGACGCGGTGATCATCGGCACCGGGTACAACGAGGGAAGCAACGGGTTCGGGCAGAACTTCGACATTATCGTCAACGCAGCACGAGCAAAGGGCGCCGTCCGCATCATCTGGATGACCTATCGCTTGCGCGACGGCCTGACCCGCGCGGGGAGCGACAACAACGGCTCGTACATCGCCAACAATGCAACCCTGTTCCAGAAGGCTGCCAGTGGTGCCTACCCCGACGTCTTCATCGCCAACTGGCGCGACTACAGCGCGCCGGTGCGTTCATGGTTCGTCCCCGACAGCATCCACTACCAGCCGACTGGAGCACTCGGTGCAGCGGATTACCTGTCGCGTTGGATCTCGTACCTGTTCCTCGAACCATGTCCGAAGCCGTGGTCCGTCGGCGGCCCGATCGACAATCCGTGCGCCTCTCCCGACGGGCATCCGCCGCCCGACGTGAGCGCGCTGTACGGCTGAGAGGCTTCGCCGTCAACCGAGCTTTGGCAGCCCCTTCTTCAAGTTGCGGATCCCTTGAGCGATGCGATGTTCGTTCTCGATCAGGGCGAACCTGGCGAAGCCCTCGCCTCCAGGTCCGAACCCGACGCCGGGCGACAATGCCACCTCGCAATCGCGCACGACATGCGAACAGAACTCGACCGAGCTCATCTCCGAGTACGCCGGAGGGATCGGCGCCCACACGAACATCGATCCCTTTGGCTTAGGTATGTCCCAACCGATGCGGGCGAGCCCGTCGATCAAGGCATCGCGGCGGCTCTCGTAGATCGCGCAGACTTCCTTCGGGTAGTCGGCTGCCTCGTTCATCGTCACCGTCGCGGCGATCTGCACCGGCTGGAAGATGCCGTAGTCGAGATAGCTCTTCAGCTTGACGAGGGCTTGGACGACCTCGCTGTTGCCGACCAGGAACGCGCACCGCCATCCGGCCATTGAGAAGCTCTTGGTCATGGAGTACAACTCGACAGCACATTCCTTCGCGCCGTCGGCCTGGAGGATGCTCGGCGGCTTGTAGCCGTCGAAGCCTATGTCGGCATAGGCGAAGTCGTGAACGACGATCATCTCTCGTTCGCGGCAGAAGTCGACAACTCGCTGCATGAAGTCGAGGTCGACGACCGCACCGGTGGGGTTGTGAGGGAACGAGATGACCAGGACCCTGGGCTTGGGCCAACCGACGTCGTACGCCGTGGTCAGGTTGTCGAAGAAGTCGCCCGTGAAATCGCCTTGCACACGAGGATCGGCAAGGTGGCGCATCGGCACCTGACGCAGATCTGCCCCGGCGAACAACGGGCCGTAGATGTGGATGGGATAGCTGGGACTGGGCACGATGGCGGCGTCGCCTCGGTCGAGGAGCACCCACATCAGGTGGCTGAAGCCCTCCTTCGAGCCGATCGTGTTTGTGATCTCGAGCTCCGGATCGAGCTTCACCCCCCAGTTGCGCTCGTACAGCGCGCAGGCGGCCTCACGCAGCTTCGGCAGCCCGCGACTGACGGAGTACCGATGGTTGCGAGCGATGTGCGCCGCCTCGGTGAGCTTGTCGACGGCAATCTGCGGCGAAGGGATGTCGGGATTGCCGAAACCCAGGTCGATCACATCGACTCCGGCCCGCCGTGCCTCGATCTTCAGGTTGTTGATGATCGTGAACACATACGGCGGCAGGTTGGTGATTCGACGGAACTCCATACGCCGGAAACGCTACTTGCTCCGATCCGACGACCGATGGCGGATATGCGAGCATGAGGCCATGGTCTCCAGTCCGCTTCCTGACGACTGCATCCACGTCGTGATCGAGATCCCGCGAGGCAGTCGCAACAAGTACGAGATCGACCACGACACCGGCCGGGTCTACCTCGACCGGCGCCTCTTCACCGCGACTACTTACCCGGCCGACTACGGATACATCCCCGAGACGCTGGGGGGCGATGGCGACGCCCTCGACGCCCTGGTCCTGCTGGAAGATGCCGTGTACCCGGGTGTATGGGTCGCGGCCCGGCCGGTTGGTGTGCTGTACATGCGCGACGAGGCCGGCGAGGACGCCAAGATCTTGTGTGTGCCGCCGAAGGAGCCACGGTGGAACGACGTCCACGATCTCGCCGATCTCACACCACAACTGGTCAGCGAGATCCAGCACTTCTTCGAGGTCTACAAAGCGCTGGAGCCCGGGAAGGACTCGTCGACTGCAGGCATCGCCGGTCGCGACGAAGCGTGGCGTGAGATCGACAAGGCCCGCGCCGCATACGTACCGAAGTCGTGACCGACACCTGACTCGTGCCACGAATTCCGTTCAAGCGACGTCGACGTTCGGGTGCCGCGGGATGGGTTGCGGCCTCCGCGATCGTCGCGCTCGGTTCCGGTCCATTGCGTTTGAAAACTGGCGCCCCCCTATACGGGGCCGCAACCTTCAAACGCCTCGCTGAACGACGATGCCGGCGGACGTGGCGACGTACGACCCGAGCAACAGCTTGAGATGGACCTTGCTCGTGTACGGCGGGGTGTCGACGTGGAAGTCCCAACGATGCTCCGCTGGCGCGACGGCGAATTCCTTCACTGAGTGCCCGCGATCGCGCAGCCGCCGTATCAACTCTTCGATGTCACGACGCCTGTAGATGACAGTGGTGCCTTCTTCGACGGTGCTCTCGTTCGACGACAGGTTGAATTCGGTGGTGTGGACAGCGATGCCTCCGGGTCGCAGCGTCTTCTCCACGGCGTTGACCACGAAGTCCATGCCTGCCTCGAGGTCGCCGAGGTGTTCGAAGCAGCACGACGACCAGTTGAAGTCGAATCCCGCGAGATCTACCGGGATGTCGGTCATGTCGCAGATCCGGTAAGACACGTTTGCATCGAACACATCGCCGTCGACGATCTCCGGGTAGCGGATCTGCGCCAACGAGCTGACGTGCTGACCAGTCTCGGTCCAACCCTGCATCTCGGCGATGTGGGCTGGCGCGTCGGTGGCGACGATCTCTGCACCGAGGCTGGCGAACAAGGCCGGCAAGCGCTCGGATCCCACACCGAAGACGAGTCCTCGACTCCCGGGCTTCACGATCCCTGACTCGAGCAGGTGGTGGACGACGAACACCCACTCCCACAACTTGCGATGCCAGTCGACTGGATGCTTCAACATGTCGCAGATCTCGCCGTAGCGCTGGTTCACGATGTCGGCAGCGCTGCATGTCGAGAACTGCATGAACGCATCCGACTGGCCGGTGGTGAATGGTGGTCGCGGCGCGTAGAAGTGGTTCTCGGCGGCGCCGAGGTGTCCCTCGATCGACTCCACCCTGTTTCGAAGTGCCGCTAGCTCCTGCGACAGGTCCGCCAGCTCGCGCATGAGAGTTGCGGGCTTTGTTCGACGAGGCACTGCGAAGAAACGCCCCTCAGCCGATCTCGTCGCAGCGGACTGGGCGGCCTTCGCGGAACGACTTCCATGCCGCAAGACCGATCACCAGCGGCGCGCGGCCGTCGTTGGCCCCGACGGGCGACTGGCCGCCGCCCGACACGTATCCGACGAAGGCCTTCCACTCCTCGACGTAGCTGGGTATGTAGCGGTCGAGGAAGAAGTAGGGAATCGTCGGGCTGATCGTGCCGGCAGCGGACCTGCGCATGCCGGTGTGGGTGAGCGGGTTCTCCGACGCCGCCATGCCGCCGGATCCGAAGGCCTCGACCCGTTGGTCGTAGCCGTAGACAGCTTGACGGCTGTTGTCGATCGTCGTGATGCATTCGTTCTCGTGGCGAAGCATGACGACGGCGGTGTCGACGTCGCCGGCTTCTCCTATGGCGGGATCGATGCGCACCGCCGCTTGCGCGTAGACGTCGACCACTTCGCTGCCGGTGACGAACCGGGCCATGTCGAAGTCGTGGATCATCATGTCGAGGAAGATGCCACCGGAGACCTTGATGTACGGGATCGGTGGCGGCGCCGGGTCGCGGCTGGTGATGCGGACGATGTGCAGGTCGCCGACCGACCCGTCGATGACTGCATCGCGCACCGAGGAATGCGCTGCGTCGAATCGTCTGTTGAACCCGACCTGGAACGGGATGCCACTTGACTGGATCACGGCCAGTGCCTCGTCGACCTTGCCGAGATCGAGCGAGATCGGCTTCTCGCAGAAGATGGCCTTCCCCGCCTTGGCCGCGGCGATCATGAACGGCACGTGAGTGTCGGTGCTGCTGCAGATCGCAACGGCGTCGACGTCGGCGGACGACAGCACCTCGTCGACATCTGTCGTGTGCGGAACATCGAACTGACCGCCGACGGCGGACGCGGCGTCGGCATTGATGTCTTGCACCATCGCCAGGCTCGCCCCCGGCACCTCCCGGGAGACAAGCTCGGCGTGCATCCTGCCGATGCGGCCGACGCCGAGCACCGCAATTCTGACAGTCATTGAGGAGTCTCCTGCAGTGAGGGCTTCGGCGCATCGCCGGCGCCGATGACGGACTGGTCGTAGTCGACGATGTTCCCGGTCAGCATCCCTGAGTCGTCGGATAGGTAGAACGTGACGACCTTGGCGACCTCGGGCGGTTTGATCAGCCGACCCATGGGTTGATCGGCCTCGGCCCTCTCGAGCCAGCCATCGGTTGCGCCGTGGAACTTGCGCTGCGTCGCGTCCTCGGATTCAGTGTCCATCCAGCCTGGGCTGACAACATTGACACGGATCTTGTGACGCATCAGTGAGTACGCAAGGTTTCGGGTCATCGTCTCCAGCGCGCCCTTGGAGATGCAGTAGCTCGTGATGAAGGGCTGACCGCCGTGGCCGCTGGTCGATCCGATGCTGACCACAGATCCGGCCACACCCTCGCGACGCATGACTTCAGCGGCCGCCTGAATCATGAAGAGAGGGGCGCGCACGTTGACGGCCATCATCTCTTCGAACCCCTCCGGCGTTGCCGACCACACGTTGTCGCGCCATGTGGCCGCGGAGACGTTGACGACGCCGTGCACGACGCCGAACTGCTCATCGGCAGCGGCAATGACTGCCCGCGGTGCTGAAGGATCGACCATGTCGGCTTCGACGAACGAGGTTGGAGTACCCAGATCGGTGAGCTCCTTGGCCAGTGCTGCGCCTCTGTCGGCACTGCGTCCGGCTATCAGCAGTCCGGCCGCTCCGTCGGCCACGATCTGACGGGCAACAGCCTCGCCAAGACCCTGCGTGCCACCGCTGACGACGATGACCTTGCCCTCGAGTTTTCCCGTCATGTTCCGATCCTCTGTTGTTGTAACCCACTGACCATCGCAGCCTTCGCGGCCTGCACCTGGGGGCGCTCGCTGACTTCTGGCACACCGACCTCCCAGAACGCTCCGCCACCGGTCCAGGTATAGGCATCCGTCTGGAGGGCGATGACCGTGGTTCGGTCGCTGCGGCGTGCCCGTACGAGAGCGGACTCGAGCTCGTGCACGGTCGCGGCGCGCTCACTGTTGCAGCCCATCGCCGCCGCATGGGCGGCGAAGTCGACGAAGACGAGCTCGCGATGGCGGGTGTTCTCGATCTGGTTGTTGAACGGCTCGCCGCCTTGATTGATCTGTAGTCGATTGATCACGGCGAACCCACCGTTGTCGCAGACGATCACGATGAGCTTGTGGCCCGTCAGCACAGAGCTGTAGAGGTCGCTGTTCATCATCATGTACGAACCGTCGCCGACAAAGGTGATGACCTCGTCGTTCGGCCGCGCCATCTTGGCTCCCCACGCGCCGGAGATCTCGTAGCCCATGCACGAAAATCCGTATTCGCAATCGAAGTCGCCGGGCTCCTTCGCTCGCCAGCCGTTGATCAACTCACCCGGGAAGCCACCAGCAGCTGCAAGCACGTAGTCGCCGGGCAGCTGGGCGCGATCCACTGCACCGATCACCTGGGCATAGGTCGGGCGGCCGCTCTCACCGACGGCTGCAGGATCGGAGAGCTTGTCGATGTAGGCGTGATAGCCGGCGGTGGCGTTCTTGGCACGGAGGGCCCAATCCTCATCGCTGACCCAAGCGGTCAGCTCCCGGTCCAACTCACGCAGCCCTTCGAGCGCGTCGGCGACCAACGGCAACGAGCGGTGCTTGATCGCATCGAAGGCGGCGGCATTGAGACCGATCAACTGGGCATCCCTCGCGAAGGCGGTCCACGATCCTGTCGTGAAATCCTGAAGCCTCGTTCCGATCGCCAGGATCACGTCTGCAGCGCCGGCCAACTCGTTGGCACTGGTGCAGCCGGTGACACCGACCGGGCCGGCGTTCATCGGGTGCGTCGCCGGCAGACTGGCGCGTCCCGCGACCGTTTCGACGACCGGCACGTTGTGAGCCTCGGCAAACGCACTCAACGCGCCTGCGGCCAGCGAATAGCGCACTCCCCCGCCCGCAATAATGAGCGGTCGCTTGGCAGAACGCAACGCAGCAACGGCTCGTGCCAATTGACCGAGGTCGGGGCGCGGTCGGGCAATGTGGTGGACCGTTGTCTCGAAGAACTCGTCGGGGAAGTCGAATGCCTCGGCCTGCACGTCCTGCGGCAGGGCCAGCACGGCGGGCCCGCAACCCGCTGGATCGAGCATGACGGCAACGGCGTGCGGAAGAGACTGGATGATCTGCTCGGGCCGCATGATCCTGTCCCAGTAGCGGCTGACCGACTTGAACGCATCGTTGACGGTGATCGTGGGATCTTCGAAGTGCTCGACCTGCTGAAGGACAGGGTCGGGCAACCTGCTGGCGAAGGTGTCGCCTGCGAGGAACAGCACCGGCAACCGGTTGGCGTGGGCAACACCAGCTGCAGTGACCATGTTGAGCGCGCCGGGCCCGATCGATGACGTGCACACCATGATCTGCCGGCGGTGCATCGCTTTGGCGAAGCCGACAGCCGCAAGGCCCATTCCTTGTTCGTTCTGGCCCCGCCAGGTCGGCATGGCATCGCCGGCTTCCTGCAACGCCAGCCCCAGGCTCGTGACGTTGCCGTGGCCGAAGATCGCGTACACCCCTGGAAACAGCGGAACCTCGACATCGTCGACCACTGTTCGTTGAGCAACGAGATAGCGGACGATCGCCGCTGCCGTGGTGAGTCGAATCATGCCCATCATTCCTCCCTCAGTGAGACGACGTCTTCCCAGACGCCCGTCTCCCAGCTTCGCAACACAGCGTCTTGCACGGAGACGTACTGCAGCGCCTCGGTGAATCCCGGTACGTGCTTGCGGCCGGCCGCGACCGACTGCAGGAACTCGTGATCCTCAATGCAGATGAGGTCCTCGAACCCGATCGAGTTGGCACTACCTGGCACGAAGTTCCCATGTGGCGGAAATCGATCGCCGCCGTAGACGGTGGTGAAGCCGGTGTGCTTGTGCTCAGCGGCGATGTAGACACGCAACTCGTTCATCCGTTCGAAGTTCCAGGCGACCGAACCCTTGGTCCCGTACACCTCGAAGCTGTTCTGGCTCTCGGGACCGACCATCGACCGGCATGCTTCGAAGGTGCCTCGAGCGCCATTCTCGAAGACGCACATCATCCCGATGTAGTCCTCGTTGGTGACTTCACCGGTGGGGTCCCCCGGCTTGCCGCGGTCGTAGTGCGTGCCGCCCGCTGTGGGTAACGGGCGTTGTTTGATGAAGGTCTCGCCCGTGCCGATCACCTTGCGTACGCCGCCGACGAGGTAGTGGCCGAGGTCGACAGCGTGGCTGAGGATGTCGGTGCTGACGCCGTGACCCGCCTGATCAACGAGGAAGCGCCACGACAGCAGGCCCATCGGATCGCTGCCGTACATCGAGAAGAACCGGCCGTAGTAGTTGGTGATGTCACCGAGCTCGCCGTCGTCGATCAGTTGCTTGGCGTATTGCACCAAGGGTGCCCATCGGTAGTTGTAGCCGACGCCGGTGATCACGCCGGCATGACGAGCGGCGCGTTCTGCGGCGACGGTCTGACGCGGGGTGCCGCCGACCGGCTTCTCACAGAACACGGACTTGCCGGCTGCCGCAGCCGCTTCGACCATCTCGACGTGCAACATGTTCGGCGCTGTCACGAACACCACGTCGACGTCGTCGGCATTGATCACTTCGTGCCAGTCGTCAACTGCTCGTTGATAACCGAACGATCGCACCGCGTCGTCGCGCCGCGCCACGACCGTGTCGCTGACGACAACCAACTCGGGCTCGTAGTCCCGATCGAGGAAGTAGCTGGGTGCCCGCCGGCAACCTCGGCTGTGGGCCTGACCCATCCACCCGAAACCGATGACACCGATTCGTATCTTCGTGCTCACGCTGTTCGACCATCCTTCGTCGTCATCGGACACCGAGGGTCGGTGGCCATATCAGCCCACGTCTCGCGCACCCAGTGATGGGTCGGGTCGTCGCAGAACGCCATCGACCGGGCACCACCTGGCCCAGCCAGCACGTTGAGGTAGTACATCGGGTAGCCGGGGGCCGCGATACAAGGCCCGTGATACCCGCGCGGAACGCAGAAGACATCGCCGTCGTGCACAACGACGTTGACATCGATCGAGCCGTCGGGTGTGTAGGTCCGATGCATGCCGAACCCTTCAGCGCTGTAGTCACTTGTTCCGACAACCCCGATTCGGAAGTAGTAGATCTCCTCGTTGTTGACGGGGCACTCGGGCGAGTCGTCGTGCCGGTGCGGTGGGTAGCTCGACCAGTTCCCGTCGGGCGTGATCAGCTCGACGCACATCAACTTGTCGGCACCGGGCCATACCTCAGGGCTCATGAAGTTGTTGACCTGCCGGGTGGCGGGACCGCTACCGCGGAGCTCGACGGCGACATCATCGGCCGAGCCGTAGCGGGGCGTCAGCCGCTTCTCACACTTCGACGTCGCGATGGCCACTTCACCACCCCCAGTCGCGCCCAAGGTGACAGTTGCACCGAGTGGTGCGTACGCGAAATCCGTGACCCGGTCGAACACCGAGATACGTCCGTCGAGTGTGAACTGCTGCCCATCGATTGTCACAGCGATATTGGTCGCGGACAGTGGAAGCACCACTGCTTCGTTGTCGCCGAGATCGATAGAGCGCTCTACTCCCGGAGCCAACGAAACGACGAAGAGCCCCGCGTAGGTCCAACCGGCGTCGTCGGGGGTCAATGAAACAGAGAGGTCGCCGGCGGACAGAGTGCCGGCCGGATGATGCAGCGACGGGCTCATTGACGGTCCTTGGCAGCTTGCTGGACAAGGTCGGCCGCCCGCGAGACCGTGCCCGCCACGTCGCCGGACGCAGGGTACAGCAACGAACGCCCGATCACGAGTCCACGAACTGTTGGTTGATGCAGGGCATCCTCCCACAGGGCAAACGTTGCTTCGGGATCAGGCCCCGGGGCGCCGCCGAGCAGCAGAAGGGGTTGTGTGGTGACCTTGGCGACAGTGGCGATGTCGGCGGTCGCCTGGATCTTCAGCCAGGTATACGCACTCGAGCCGCCGAGGGCCGCGCTGACACCGACCGCCTTGACGAGCGCCAGTGGATCCGTGTCCCAGACAGCCTCGCCCTTGTCGTTCTTGGTGTACGGGATCGGCTCGACCATCGCCATCATCCGGGCATCATTCAGCTCCTGCACCGCCTGCGCCGCGGCGGCCAGTGTTGGGACGGTGCCCGCGTCGTGATAGTCGATCCGCAACAGCAACTTGCCCGCATCGAGGTTGGCTGCTCGGAGATGCGCCGTGTCGTACGCAGTGAATCGATCATCCATCGTCCAGCTGGCGCCGGCAAGCCCGCCACGATTCATCGTGCCGACCGCAACCTTGTCGTGCAGTGCCTCGAGCAGGACGAGATCGTCGATGATCTCGGCACTGCCGAGCACTCCATCGACGCGAGGATGCTCGAGAGCCGTCAGCAGGCGATCGAGCATCGACCGCCGGTCGGCCATGGCCAACGGATCGTCGTAGAGGCCGACCATCGCCCTGGCTGTGTGATCCGCGGCCACGATGAACATCATCCCGTCCTGCGTCAGCGTCGGCCTTCGCCGCCGTGCAGCCAACGCTTCGGTGATCTGGTGAGGCGCGCTGACGCGTGTTTCGGTCAGCGATGCGAATGTCTTGTCATCCAGCGACACGGCGAGCCTCCAACGCTTCTTCGATCTCGGCCAATGTAGGCATGGCGTCGGAGCACAGCAGCCGCGAGGCGACGATTGCGCCCGCCACATTGCAGTACTCAACGATGCGGACAGGCTCCCAGCCCGAGAGCAGACCGTGCACGAGCGTGCCTCCGAAGGCATCGCCGGCTCCAAGACCGCAAACGACTTCGACGAAGTACGGCGGCACGACGGTGTTGCCATCGGCCGTCGCCACCATCACACCTTCGCCACCCATCTTGACGATGGCCAGTTCCACGCCGCGCTCGAGCAGCCGCCGTGCGGCCTCTGGCGGATCGCCGGAGCCGACGGCCACCTCGCATTCGGTGCGGTTACCAACCGCCACCGTGACGTGGTCGAGCACGGGACTGATGTCGGCGGTGGCCTCTTCACGACTCGACCAGAAGTTGGCTCGATAGTCGAGATCGAACACGACATGCGGTCTGCGATCCCTGATCCTCAGCAGCTCCCAACACGCGTCTCTCGCCGGCGCCTTGCTGAACCATGCGCCAGTGAGCCACAAAATGGGCACGTCGACGACCACCTGCCGGTCGATCTCCGAAGCCTGCAACATCTGGTCCGGTCCCATCGGATATCGGTACATCAACAGCTGCGGATCCTCGGGTGGGTCCATCGCTGCAAACGCAAGAGGGGTCGGCATGACCGGATGGGTCGACACATAGCGCGTATCGACGCCGAACGTCTCGAGCTTGCGACGCACATACTGACCGAACGGGTCGTCGCCTACCTTCGTGAAGACAGCAGCGCGATGACCCATGCGTGCCGCGGCGATCGCGACGTTGGTGGCAGTACCGCCGACCGACTTCGTGAACGTCTGAGGGTCGAGGAAGCTGGCGCCAGCTTCGTTGGCGTACAGATCAACTGAGATGCGACCAACCGTGAGGAGCTCGAGGGAGCCGGGGGCCGCGGTCATCGAGTCTCAGCGGATACCGATCTCGTGCTCGAGTTGCTCCAGCTCGGCACCGCCGGCCATCAGCCGAGTCAACTCGGTACGCGAGATCTCGTCCTTGGCGAAGTCGCCGAGGCTGTGGCCGCGGTTGAGCAGCAGGAAACGGTCGCCCACAGGAATGGCGTGATTGGGGTTGTGGGTGATGAAGATCACACCGAGGCCACGGTCGGCCGCAGCGCGGGTGTACTTCAGCACGACACCCGATTGCTTCACACCAAGAGCCGACGTCGGCTCGTCGAGGATCAGCACGCGAGCGCCGAAGTAAACGGCGCGGGCAATGGCAACCGACTGACGCTCACCACCAGACAACGTGCCGACCGGCTGGTCGACATCGCGCAGGTCGATGCCCATCTTGGCCATCTCCTCCTTTGCCGTCTTCTTCATGAACGCACTGCGCATGAGGATGCCGGCGTGCATCGGTTCGACGCCTAGGAAGAAGTTGCGCCAAATCGACAACAGCGGTGCCAGAGCAAGGTCCTGGAAAACCGCTGCGATCCCGGCCAAACGTGCGTCGCGAGGCGTCGCGAAATGAACCGGCGTGCCGTACATCGTGTACTCGCCGGAGCTCGGCTGGTGCACGCCCGACAAGATCTTGATGAACGTTGACTTGCCAGCACCGTTGTCGCCGAGCACGCATGTGACCTTGCCTGCCTCGACCCTGGTCGTGATGTTCTCCAGAGCGGTGACGTTGCCGAAGTACTTGGAGATGTTGCGCAGCTCCAGCAGCGCGTGCTCGCCCTTGTCGGCCACCGCCAGTTCGTCGTCGGTGAGAGTCATCGTGCCTCCTGAGCCTTTTTGCGGATGAAGTTGTTGACGAGAACGGCCAGCAGCAACACGCCGCCGAGGAAGGCGAAGCGTCCGTCGGAGTTCCACTTGGTGGTTTGCACACCGAGAACGGAGATGGCCATGATCGCCGCGCCCAGGCTGGCGCCGATCACGGACCCGTAACCGCCGGTCAACAGGCATCCGCCGACGACGGCAGCAATGATGAACTCGAACTCCAGGCCGGTGCCCTGGTTGGCCTGGACCGTGCCGTAGCGCAGAGCGATCAGCGTGCCGGCCAGGCAACCGCATAGGGACACCGTGACGAACAGCCCGACCTTCACCTGGTTGGCCGGCACACCGACGGCTCGAGCCGCGTCCTTGTTGCCGCCGACCGCGAAGATCCAGTTTCCCCACTTGGTCTTCACCAGAACGTACGACCCGATCAAGGCAACGATGATCCACCAGACAACCGTCTCGCGCAACACGTTCTGGCCGACGCTGCCGCCGGCGGCCTTGACCTGGCGGGCATGCTCGGGTGTGAGGTTGGACCAGACGAGACGGATGATGAGACCGATGAAGGCTGCACCGCCGCCGATCATCTGCAGGCGCTTGCCGAGGCGGTCGGCGGACGCGTTGGCGTGCTCACGGCTCTCCATCAAGTACTCGAGCAGCGTGTTGGCCACGACCGCCATGGCGCCGATCATCATTGCGGCGAACATGCCCGTGCGGAAACGCACGGTGTCGGAATCGGCACGGACGACGAAACCCAGAACGACGACGGCAGCAGCAACCAGCAGACCGCTGATGAGTTGCCACCGTTTGTTGGTCTTGCCGGCCATTCCCCGCGCAAGCATCATCAGCGTCAGCCCGGACCCGGCCAGCACCAGCATTCCGATCGCTCGCAGCGCCTGAACCGTGGTCAGCTGCAGGAAGCAGATCACCAGGGTCATGAACAACAGTCCCGAGTAGATGGCGAACACGGAGACCTTGCCCCAACCCGATGCCTTCATCTTCTCGTGCCTCTGGCGCAGGACCGTGCTGACCGCAAGGCCGATGCCGACGATTGCGGCGACGATCGCGATGACCGGACGCAGGCCGTCCGAGGTCCAGCTCAGGATTGCCTGAGACTGGTGGCGGTCGAACGGGATCGGCATGAGACAGGCGAGGACGACCAGACCTATACCGAGGCCGAGTCGATTCCTGACGTCGCGAGGAAGGGCACCGCTACCCGAACTTCTATTCTGATCCAGCCAGCGGGCGCGGGCCACGCCAACGATTGCGAGCACGACTCCGGCGAGAGCGATCACTCCGAACAGAGTGTTGTTGCCGACTCCATCGGTCTTGAACAGGCCGATCAAACCGACCACCGCGGCGATGATGCCGACGGCGGCCACAGCGAGTCCGCCTGGATTGATCGCTGTGCGGCGAATGAACGACTGCTCGAGCAGGCCGTAGATGAACGCTGCGCTGCCGGCGATGACGAGGCCGAGGAACAGCTTGTCGCGGAACGCGAACTCGGTGAACTTCCATTCGTGGGCGATCCAGTCCTTGAAGAACTTGGCACCCTTCTGGTCGGTGATCTTGTCGACCTGGACCTTGCCGACCAGACGTTTCGAGATAACCAACATCACGCCCCGGAGGGTGAAGAATGACGCCAGTGTCACGATGAAGCTCGGCAAACCCGTCCTGTTGACCATGAAACCGTTGAACCAGCCAACCGCCGCCGCCGCCAGAAATGCGGACCCGATCGCCCAGCCGATGTTGACACCCGTACCCATGAAGAAGCGCGACACGAGACCGATCTGAATGGCGGTGGCGCCGGTCATGACACCCGACGACAAGTCGAACTCGCCGCCGATCATCAGCAGTGCGACGGCGGTCGCCATGATGCCTGTAGGGGCGGCGACATCGAGCCAGTTCAGCGTGGTGTCGGCCTCACCGAAGGTTTGACCATTACCCCAGAAGAACGTCCACACGATGACTGCACCGATCAAGGCTCCGATCTCGGGCGAGATCAGCCACCGGCGCATCGGCCCCCGGTGTGAGATGCGTTCGTCGAGTGGAACGGGCGGCGGTTCGGCTACCGGTTCGTCGCCTACTCGTACGTCTGTCGCTGTCATGGAACCCCCCTGGTCTCAAGTATGCGTCTCTATAAAGCTATGCGATCGTAGAGACGCCGACCGTAGTAGACGTGTGTCACTTCGATCGGCG
>JANPGV010000060.1:0-1787 GCA_031424145.1 Ilumatobacteraceae bacterium | reverse complement strand
GCCGCCGCATTCTTCGACGAGTCCTACGGCGTCACGCTCTAGTCATCGACGGCTTGCGCCCGATGGCGATCACCGAGAGCCCGAACGGCAGGCTGACCCGTCGCAACAGACCGCGCTCGACGCGGGCCAGCTGACCGAGCAGGCCGCCGAGGCCACCCTCGTTGCGGCCGACATCACTCTTGTTCTTGCCGCGCTCGATCACGCCCATCACCGCCGCAGGTGGAACCAGGAACGAGTAGGCCCCTGTGGCGCGCACGAGCTCGAGGCCTGCGCGGCTGATCATCGAACGCATCTCCGCAAGGCTGAAGCGCCGCGCAGTGTGGGTGACCTCGTCATGGCCGCGCCACAGGCGTTTCCCACCAGGCTCCATGAGGCAGACCAGTCCTCCGGGCTTTGTGACGCGGGCGAACTCGTCGACGATCGCCTGCGGATCGGGATTCATCCTGTGGCAGAGCGCTGTGACGCACAGCACCGCATCGAAAGCAGACGTGGGATGCGGCACCCGGTTGATATCGGCCTGCACGCTTCGGTAACCGTGATGATCGCGAACGGCCGCTTGCAAAGCAACCGTCTCGAAGTCGTCGAGCAGCGTGGTGGCCCTGTCGGCCAGCCATGACCCGGTGGCGCCCGAACCGCCCCCTGCGTCCAGATAGATCGAGGTGCCGTCGATCGGCAGGAGGTACGGAACTATCAACGACTCCAACAACGAGCGTGTAGACCGATACCACCAGTGTCGCTCACCTGCGGCGACCATCCGCTGGTACTCGTCGTCGTCCATGTCATCGATCTTTACATGCGGGGGTCTCTAACATCGTGGGATGCCCCCGAGCAACGACTTCTCTTCCACCGTGTGCGTCGTCACTGGCGGCCTGGGTTTCATCGGCGCCAACCTTGCCCACGAGCTGTGCCGTCAGGGTGCGACAGTGCGCATCGTCGACGCGCTCATCGAGGGTCATGGGGGCGATCTGCGCAACGTCGAAGACATTGATGTCGAGACGATCGTGGCCGAGATAGGCGATGACGTCGTTGGCGAGGTCGTCGAGGACGCCGACATCGTCTTCAACCTCGCCGGTCAGGTCAGCCACCTTGCTTCGATGAACGATCCACTGCGCGATCTGCATGTCAACACGGTCACCCACGCGTCGTTCCTGGAGACACTCCGCCGTGTCAACCCGACCGCCCGAGTCGTGCACACGTCGACACGCCAGGTCTACGGACGCCCCCTCCGATCACCGGTCGACGAGCTGCACCCGACCAGTCCCACGGACGTCAACGGGGTCGCCAAGTTGGCGGGCGAACAGCTCCACCTCGTGTACAACAAGGCATACGGGATGGCTACGACCAGCCTGCGTCTTACCAACGTGTACGGGCCTCGTCAGCGGTTGACGAGCGACGAGTTGGGGTTTTTGCCCGTGTTCATACGCCAGGCGTTGCTGGGCGAGGAGATCCTGATCTTCGGCGACGGGACGCAGCGCCGCGACTGCGTGTACGTCGCCGATGTCGTCGAGGCATTGCTGGCATCCACGGCTCCAGAGGCGATCGGCAGGGTCTTCAACGTCGGCAACGTGATCGATCATTCTCTCGCTGAGATCGCCGCAGCAATCATCGAGACGACTGCGAGCGACGGCGGTCTGCGGCTCGTGGCTTGGCCGGAAGACCATCGGCGAATCGACATCGGTTCATTCCACACCGATGGCACCACGATCGCGGAAACGCTGGGATGGAAGGCGACGACCACGCTCGATATCGGGCTTCGCGAGACCGCCACGTTCTATCGTGGGCATCCG
>JANPGV010000059.1:0-20986 GCA_031424145.1 Ilumatobacteraceae bacterium | reverse complement strand
GCCTCGCGGACCTCGTACCCCTCGTCCTCGAGGGCGAGGCTCAGCGCCAGCCGAATGGCATCGTCATCTTCGATGAACAACAAAGAGTGCACTTGGAGAACCTTTTCGCCGGTCAAACTTACTGCCAGTGGTCATTCTGTTACAGAAAACGCACAGACGTCGCGTTGTCCTGTCACATTGGTCCGTCACGATAGCCACTGTTCACGCTGCCCCGGTGGGGTACCTACCTCCCCCTGGTACTCCACCGGCAGCGCGAAAAACGTGCGGGCAGCACATCCTTCTGGGCCGTTCTCTTGACAGTTCCGCTCCCAGCCTCATCCAGCCGCCACGGTGAGTCCGTCCAATGTAGGAGCCTGCAGTGTTGACACCCATTCTCACAGCACATACGGATACCTGTCGGCACATCACGATGGTCTCGGTGGCCGGCCCCATCGTCAACCGTGAGCAAGCGATGTCCATCCGCAGCACCTGCCTCATCGGTCCGGAGTCCTATGGCTTGGTCATCAACCTCTCTGGCGTTTCCTTGATCGCCGAGGTCGGTCTCGACGCACTACGCGACGTAGCTCGCACCTGCTCGGAGCGTGGCCAGCAACTCGTCTTCGTGTGTGCGGAGCTCATGCTGCGAAGCGAGCTGATGCTCGCCGACCTCGACACGCTGGCGCCGGTGCTGCAGAGCGAGGAGCAGGCCGTACCCCTGGTCACCGTCGCTGCCTGACGGCGCCCGAACCTGCAGCGGGGCTCGACATCGGGCACACTAGGCCCGTGGCCGATCGCCAACGACGTTCGTTACGTCTGCGCACCCGCGTGACGCTGTTCTTCAGCTTGACCGCGCTCGTCGCCAGCCTTGCCCTCGCGGTCGTCACCTACGGCGTCGCCCGCAGCTTCCTCGTCGATCAACGGTCCCAGGTCATTCTCACCCAAGCCGTGTCCAATGCGACCTCCGTGCGCGCCACCCTGCTGCAGATTCCGCCGCCACCCGAAGGCCAGGTCGGCGACCTGGTCAAGAGCCTGAAGCGCAGCAGCGAGGGCTTTGCTCTCCTCGCCGTCGCCGGCAAGGATCCGTTGACCTCGAACGCCGCCTTTCCCGGGTCCGCATATCCCGCTGACCTCGTGCAGCTCGTCGCCGTGGGAGGGAGCGCAACAAAGCGATTCAGCGTCCGAGGTGACCCGTACATGGCGGTCGGTCTCAACATCCCGGCTGCACACGCCCAGTACTACGAGGCCGTTCCGCTGCGAGATACCGACCGCGCCTTGCGAGCCATCGGCACCGCGCTCGGCATCGGTGCTGCGGTCACGACGATCTTTGCCGGAGCCCTCGGTTGGTCGACCAGCCGCCGCCTGTTGCGTCCGATCTCGCGAGTCGCCACCACTGCCGGCGAGATCGCCTCGGGAGGTTTCGACGCGAGGATGGCACCTGAATCGGACCCGGATCTGGCCCGGTTGGCACAGTCGTTCAACGAGATGGCAGACGCAGTGCAGACCAGGTTCGAGCGCGAAGCCCGCTTCGCGTCGGACGTCAGCCACGAGCTACGATCGCCGATCACCGCGTTGACTGCCGCTGTCGAAGTGCTCGATGGTCGACGAGCGGACCTGCCGGACCGTACCCAGCAGGCGCTCGACGTCGTCGTCGGCCAGGTTCGACGATTCGATCAGATGGTTATGGACCTGCTGGAGCTGTCGCGCATCGATGCCGGCTCGACCGAGCTGATCCGCGAGGAGGTCGACGTGGAGGAGCTCGTCTCACGCATTGCCCAGCGGTACGGCTTCGGTGAGACGCCGATCGAGATCGACCCGAAGGTGCCGAGGACCGTACGCGTCGACAAGTTGCGGTTCGAACGGATCCTGGCCAACCTGCTCGAGAACGCACGCGAGCATGCCGGCGGTCCGTCTCGCGTGAAGGTCGAGCCGCACGGCCGCCACGGAATCGCTCTCTCGGTCGACGACGTCGGACCCGGAGTTGCACGAGGCGAACGGGCACGGATCTTCGAGCGCTTCGCACGCGGCAGCGCAGCGCGGCATCGGGTCGGCACTGGCCTGGGTCTGGCGCTCGTCGCCGAACATGCGCACGCGCACAGTGGTGAAGCCTGGGTGGAAGATCGTCCAGGAGGCGGGTCGCGGTTCAAAGTCAGCTTCCCGGAGGTGGTGTGATGCTCAGGCGAATCGGCGCGCTCACGCTCGGCCTCGTCGCTCTTCTCATTGCCTGCGGCATTCCCGACAATGGTCAGGTCAGCAACATCCAGGACAAGGACCTCCGTCAGCTCGGGGACACGATCCCCCCGACATCGACGTCGACCACACCCCCCACGACCCTCGTTCCGACGACAACGACAACGCTGGTCGATCCGGCTACAACCATCGCTACCGAGGACGTGACCCTGTATTTCATCAGCGGCGGGCAGCTCAAGGGATACCCGCGTTCTCTGGCGAAGCCACTCACGACGAACTCGGTGCTCACCGCACTACAAGAGGGCCCTCCGTCCGGTGACCCCGGCGTCGGCATTCGCTCAGCGATTCCGACGAAGGGGCAGGCCCTGATCAAATCGACCGAGGACAACTCCGGGGTCGCAACGATCGAGCTACCACCTGGCTTCTTCGAGCAGACGCCGCCGGAGGATCAGCTGTTGGCCATCGGTCAGCTCGTCCTCACCGTCACCGAGGTCGGGGGGATCGGGCAGGTGCTGTTCGTGCAGAGCGGATCGCCGCTGCAGGTGCCACGCGGGCCAGGTGGTGGGCTCAGCAACGGAACCGAGCCCCTGGCTCGCCGCGACTATCAGGAACTGCTGAACTCGCCGACGACCACCACGACCACGTCTACGACCACCACGCCGGTCGAGACGACGGTGGTCTAGGCGTGAGAAGTGGCTTCGTTACCCTGATAGGCCGTCCCAACGTCGGCAAGTCGACGCTCGTCAACGCCATGTGTGGCCGCAAGGTGTCGATCGTCAGCGACAAGCCACAGACCACGCGCACGCGCGTGCGCGGCATCCTGTCGACGGCCGACGCGCAGGTCGTGTTCGTCGACACGCCGGGCTTGCACAAGCCGGTCACGGCCCTCGGCAAGCGGGTCAACGCGACCGCACTCGACAGCGTCAGCGATGTCGACGCCGTGTGCCTCGTCATCGACGCGACCAAGCCGTTCGGGACAGGCGATCAATGGGTGGCCGGCCATCTCGATCTGCCGACCTCGATCGTGATCGTCAACAAGATCGATGCCGTCAACAAGGACCGTGTCATCGGCCAGCTCAGCGCGGCTTCATCTCTCGGCGCGTCCGACTACTTCCCCGTCTCTGCCAAGACGGGTGAAGGCATCCCGGCGTTGGTCGCCCACCTCACCGCACTCATGCCCGAAGGACCGCTGTACTTCCCCGACGACACGGTCAGCGACCAACCGGAAGAGACCTGGGTTGCCGAGCTCGTTCGCGAACAACTGCTAGCCGTGACCCACGACGAACTTCCGTACAGCATCGCAACGCGGGTGACGGAATGGGAATGGCCCCGGATCCGTGTCGAGATCATCGTCGAGCGGGAGAGCCAGAAGGGCATGGTCATCGGCAAGGGCGGTGCCGTTTTGAAAGAGGTCGGCAAGCTGGCCCGCGCTCAGTTGCCGGAAGGCGCCTACCTCGAGCTGTTCGTGAAGGTCGACAAGGATTGGCAACGTCGCCCAGATCGGGTGGAACGGCTCGGCTACTGATCGCGTCTGGCTCGGCTTGCCAAAGGGCGTAACTTTCGTCCGTGACCTTCAACGTCCGAGCCGATTCCTACGACCGATTCATGGGCCGCTACTCAATGCGGCTCTCTCCGCTGTTCGCGGATTTCGCCGGCATCGCCGACGGGCAGACCGTCCTCGATGTCGGCTGTGGACCGGGCGCATTGACAGCTGAGCTGGTCAGGCGTGTGGATCCCGCGAGCGTCAGCGCCGTCGATCCGTCCGAGCCCTTCGTCGCCGCTGCCCGGCAACGGCATCCGGCGGTCGCGGTACGACACGCAGCCGCAGAAGCGCTCCCCTTCGACGATCGAGCGTTCGACGCTGCCCTCGCGCAACTCGTCGTTCACTTCATGGCCGACCCTGTGCAGGGGCTTCGCGAAATGAGTCGAGTCACCCGTGACGGAGGCGTCGTCGCAGCGTGCGTATGGGACCACGAAAGCGGCAAGGGGCCGCTCGGCGTTTTCTGGGACGCGGCGCGCCAGATCGACCCGGATGTCGAAGACGAATCACGGTTTGCGGGCGCCCGCGAGGGCCACCTCGTGCAGCTCTTCAACGAGGCCCGGCTGGGCGATATCGAAGACACCACGCTGTCGATCAGCGTCGAGCACCACAGCTTCGAGGAGTGGTGGGAGCCGTACACGCTCGGCGTCGGACCTGCGGGAAAATTCGTGGCCGATCTTGACACCGCCCGTCAGGACGAGCTCCGTGAACTGTGCCGCAACGCGCTGCCTGCGGCACCGTTCGTGTTGACCGCCAATGCTTGGGCAGCGCGCGGCTCCGTCAAACGCTGAGCTACACGGCGCTCAGACGTTGCTGGCGCGACCAGCCCAGAACGGAGCGCGAAGGTCGCGTTTCAGGATCTTGCCGCTGCCGGTCTTCGGTAGCTCCGGGCTCCAGGTGACCGAGCGAGGAATCTTGTAACCCGCGAGGTGCTGGCGCGAGTGGGCGATCACCTGATCCTGCGTCATCGATGCGTCCTCGCGAACGACCACGACAGCGTGCACTGTCTCACCCCATTCCTCATTGGGGATGCCGAACACCGCGGCCTCCAGCACATCGGGATGGATCTCCAACGCCGCCTCGATCTCGGCCGGGTAGATGTTCATCCCCCCGCTGATGATCATGTCCTTCTTGCGATCGCAGATGTAGATGTAGCCCTCGTCGTCCCGATAGGCGATGTCGCCTACGGTCTGATAGCCGTCACGTTGATCTTTCAGGAACTGATCGTGTTGCTTGTAGTAGTCGGCGAACACGCTGGGGCTCTTCACGAACAGCTCGCCGGTGTGTTCCGGCCCTGCGCCGAGGACCTCGTTGCCGTCGTCGTCGAACAGCTTGATCTCTACCATCGGCGCCGGCTTGCCGCATGAACCGGGCTTTCGTAGCTGGTCCTCGGGACGAAGGATCGTGTTGACGCCGAGCTCGGTCGAGCCATAGACCTCGAAGAGCGAATCGGCCGGGAAATCGGCGAGATACATCTGCTTGAGGGTGAAGCTCCACGGAGCAGCGTTGGCGATCATCCGCTTCATCGACGAAACGTCGTAGCGCGCCTTCACGTCGGTCGCAAGGTTGCACACCATCCGGATCGGTGTGGGTGCGCTGAAGGTGGAGGTGACCCGGTGGGTCGAGACGAGTCGCAGCCAATCCTCGGGATCGAACCTGCGCTGCAGCACCACCGTCTGACCGAGCGCTTGGGCGATTGCCATGAAGCCGCTCGGTCCGCTGTGATACAGCGGCCCGGTCGTGATGTACACATCGGTCGGTGTGTATCCGACATACGCGAGCATGGCCCCGATCTGTGCAGGATCCGTGGCCGCACGCCGGAACGCACCCTTCGGCTTGCCCGTCGTGCCGCTGGTGTAGATCATCGTCGCCCCGGCCTCGGTCGAGGTCGGAACCGCCGGCTCGCGAGGCGATGCGGAAGTCATAGACGCGTCGGCGTCGATCATCCCGTCTGGTGTCTCGCCTGCGAAGACGAGGAAGTGGGTGACCTTCGGCAGATCACAACGGATACGTTCGAACATCGCGGCGGACTCGGCGTCGACGAATACGATCGTCGCGTCACAATGGTCTGCGACGTAGGTCGCCTCTTCGTCGCTGAGTCGATAGTTGAGAGGTACGGCCGTGACTCCCACCTTGCGGGCGGCGTTGATGAGCACGACGACGCCAGGAGAGTTCTGACCACACCACACGACCTTCGTCTCGCCGGGCCTGGCACCGAGGTCGAGCAGGACGTTGGCCAGACGGTTGGCCTGTTCGTTGAGCTCGCTGTATGTGAGTGTGGTGAAGGTGCCGTCCGGACGGTCATCGATCACAGCGATCTTGTTTGGCTGCGCGATCGAATAGGCGGTCAGGAAGTCAGCCATGAGGGCACTTCGTAGCAGGCGCGCCGCGTTCTTGGTCAACCGAAGGGGTAAGAGCGCTGCGCGAAGCAGTCGATCCGGCACGACTTCACCGTACGCCGCGGCGACTGCAAGGCTCGCACCATGTCAGCACGCATCATTCAGGGTTCCGCGGGCCTCAAAGAGGTCGTCGGCGAGCACCTCGGCTACAGCGACTGGATGGAGATCACTCAGGAACGCGTCAACCAGTTCGCCGATGCCACCGGTGATTTCCAATGGATCCACGTCGATCCAGAGCGCGCCAAGAAGGAAAGCCCGTTCCGCGGACCCATCGCCCATGGGTACCTCACGTTGTCGCTGGCGCCGGTTCTGTTGCCGATGGTGGTCCAGACCACGGGTTTCAAGATGGGGGTCAACTACGGCTGCAACAAGGTGCGGTTCATGTCGCCGGTGCCGGTCGGCGCCAACCTGCGCCTCGGCGTCAAGTTGCTCGGCGCGGACGACATCGCCGGCGGCGTGCAAGCGACCTACGAGCTGATCTTTGAATGCGAAGGCGCGGCGAAACCGAGTTGCGTCGCGGAAGTGATCTATCGCAGCTACGAGTAGCGCGTGGGCCATGTCGCGATAATCACGGGCGCCAACCACGGGATCGGCGCGGCCACGGCGGAACGTCTAGCCGCCGCCGGCACCGCCGTCCTGGTCACATATCTGCGCGGCCGCGTCGTCCAGGATCCAGCCACACCCGAGCTCTACCAGGAGAACCGGATGCGGTCGGGCGATGAAGTCGCCGAGCGGATCACGGCTTCCGGGAGTCGGGCGATCGCTGTCGAAGCAAACCTTCTCGACCCGGCCACGCCGGCGATGCTGTTCGATCGGGCCGAGTCCGAGCTCGGCCCGGTCGACATCGTGATCAACAACGCGACCGGTTGGGCGTCCGGCGACTCGTTCGCCGCAGACGGGCCCGACCCCGCAGGGCGGGCCACGCCTGAGGTGACGGCCGAGCTGTTCGATCGAACGTTCGGCGTCGACGCCCGAGGCGGAGCCCTGATGATCGCCGAGTTCGCCCGTCGGCACATCGCTCGGGCGGCGAGCTGGGGTCGGATCGTCGGCCTGACGTCGGGAGGACCGAATGGGTTTCCATCCGAAGTGACATACGGAGCGGCGAAGATGGCGCTGGTCAACTACACCATGGCGGCGGCCACCGAGCTCGGCCGTCACGGCGTGACGGCCAACATGGTTCATCCACCGATCACGGATTCCGGCTGGGTCAATGACGCCGTTCGAGCGTTCGCGGCGAGCAGCTCGCAGCACTTTCACGTGGCCGATCCCGCCGACGTTGCGGCGGTGATCGCCTGGCTGTGCACCGACGAGGCGCGGATGGTGACCGGCAATGTCATCCAGATGCGTTAGCGGAAGTTGGGCATCACTTCCGAAGCGAAGAGGTCCAGCGATTCGGTGTGCGGGTAGTCGCTGCACCACGGGATGAAGCCGGTGCAGCCGAGGTCCACGTAGGTCCGGACCTTTTCGCAGACCTGCTCTGGCGTGCCGACCAACGCGCTGGCCTGCCACTTCTCGAACGAATCACCCCAGAGACTGCGATTGCCCACCGCGCGCAGCTCAGCCTCGGTCGATCGGATGCACATCTCCGGCGACCACGTCTTGCCGATCGTCTCTTCGTCGCGGCCGACCGCCGCGCAGTGACCCTTCAGGATCTCGCGCTTGTGCGCCCATTCCTGCGGCGATCCCCCGAAGTTGGAATAGTCGGCGTGCCGGGCAACGACACGCAGCGTCAACTGCTCGCCGCCGCCGCCGATCCAGATCGGGGGGTGCGGGGACTGCAGCGGTTTCGGATCACAGTTGGCGCGCGACAGTTGGTAGTACTTCCCCTGGAACGTCGTCTCCGGCTGGGTCCACATGCTCTTCACGATCTCGACGCACTCTCGGAGCATGCCGATGCGATCCTTTGGCTGCGGGAACTCGAAGCCGTAGCCCTTGAACTCGTTCTCGTACCATCCGGCGCCGATCCCCCAGTCGAGCCGGCCACCGCTGATCACGTCGACCGTCGAGGTGATCTTGGCCAGAATGCTCGGTTGCCGATAGCCGTTGCACCCCACCATCTGGCCGAGACGCACCGTGCTCGTTCGCTGGCTGATCGCCGAAATCGTCGTCCAGCATTCGAATACTGCCTCGTTGGCCGGACGGGGGACGTTGTGGAAGTGGTCGTAGACCCAGACGGAGTCGTAGCCCAACGCTTCTGCGCGCATGGCGATGTCGACAGCTTTCTGCCACTTGGCTTGTGCTCCTTCGATGCCGGCCAACTCCATCTTCCAGCCCTGGGGGACGAACGCACCAAAGATGATCTTGCTCATGCCGGCGACCATAGTTTTCTATAGGTTGCGGCAATGGAATTCTCGGTTGCCGAATTGCACGAGGAAATTGCGGCGACCCGACCGGACGCCGAGTGCCTCGTGTTTCGCGATCGCCGGTTGACGTGGGCGGATGTGACGGAGCGAACTCGTCGCTTGGCCAACCATCTGATCGGCGCCGGCCTTGGCGTGCACACCGAACGCTCGGAGCTCGCCGGGCACGAGAGTGGCCAGGATCATCTCGCCATCTACCTGCACAACGGCAACGAGTACCTCGAAGCAATGCTCGGTTCCTTCAAGGCGCGGGTCGCACCGTTCAATGTCAACTATCGGTACGTCGCCGAGGAGTTGCGTTATCTGCTCAACAACTCGGCGGCCACGGCGATCATCGTCCACAGTGAGTTTGCACCGACGCTCGCCGATGTCATCGGCGACCTCCCCCGGCTGCGTGTGATCCTGCAGGTGCCCGATGGCTCCGGCAACGACCTGCTGCCCGGCGCGGTCTGGTACGAGGATGCCCTGGCAGCGGCATCGCCCGACAGACCGCCCGTCGTGTGGAGCCCCGACGACTTGTACATCCTCTACACCGGAGGCACGACCGGCATGCCCAAAGGCGTGCTGTGGCGAAACGGCGACGCCAACGTCGAGTGCTTTGGTGGCTCTGCCGCCCCGACGTTGGCCGATGTCATTGCTACCGCCGACGGCAGTCTGAAGGCTCTCCTCGCCCCGCCGTTCATGCACGGTGCCGGCCATTGGATGAGCTTTCGCACGTGGAACCTCGGCGGCACGGTCTACGTGCAGGCGATCCCCGAGCGCCTCGAACCCGCCGACGTGTGGGGTCTGGTCGAACGCGAGCGTCTGGACTTTCTGCTGATCGTCGGCGACGCATTTGCCAGGCCGTTGCTCGATGAGCTCGATGAGGCGACGTATGACCTGACCTCGCTCACGGTTCTGTTGTCAGGCGGCGCGGCGCTGAGCGCATGTTTGAAGGAGGAGTTCCTCGAGCACCTGCCATCGCTCATCATCGTCGACGGTCTGGGATCGTCCGAGGCCGGCGGTCAGCTCGCTCAGGTGTCAGCAGGCAGCAACGCAACGACCGGTACGTTCGCGCTCAGCCCCGGCAACCACGTCCTGTCAGGCGATCTCGATCGTGAGTTGCGACCGGGCGAGGACGAGCTCGGTTGGTTGGCCAAGAGCGGCCGTTTGGCGCTCGGGTACCTCGGCGACGCTGCCAAAACCACTCGTGCGTATCCGGTGATCGACGGCGTTCGCTATGCGGTGCCGGGCGACAGGGCTCGACTCCGCGCCGACGGGATCGTCGAGCTGCACGGCCGCGATTCCGTGACGATCAACTCCGGTGGAGAGAAGATCTTCGCCGAGGAGGTCGAGGCGGCGATCAAGGCTCATGCGGAGGTGTACGACTGCGTGGTCGCCGGGCGTCCGAGCGACCGTTGGGGCAACGAGGTCGTCGCCGTGGTTCGGATGCGCGCCGGTTGTGAGGCCGACGAGCAGTCGCTGTTGGCCGAGGCCGAGCAGCACGTCGCCCGGTACAAGCTGCCGAAGGCATTCGTGTTCGTGGATGAGGTCGTTCGATCCCCCTCCGGAAAAGCCGACTATCGCTGGGCGAAGGAGATCGTCGCGAAGTAAGACTCGTTAGCCTCGCTGTCGTGAGCAAACGTGCGTGGGACAGCGAGGCATTACCGCAGGGCGATGACAAGGTCACCGCGGTTCGCCAGATGTTCGACGCGATTGCCCCGCGGTACGACCTAGTGAATCGGATCATGACGTTTCGCCTCGACGTGCGCTGGCGACGAAAGACGGTCAAGCTCTTGGCCCTGCCCGAGGGAAGCACCGTGATCGACCTTGCCAGCGGCACTGGCGACCTCTGTCTCGATCTGGCGCGCGCCGGTCACCGCCCTCTGTCGTTCGATCTCAGCTTCGGCATGCTCGCAGCAGATCGCAGCGGCGCGCCGCGGGTGCAAGCCGACATCCTCCGGCTGCCATTGGCCGCCGACTCCGTTGATGGTGCAACCTGCGGCTTCGCCCTGCGCAACCTCGTCGAACTTCCGATGTTCTTCGACGAGTTGGGTCGCGTCGTGCGTCGCGGCGGGCGAATCGCCCTGCTCGACGTCGGCATACCTCGCAACAAGCTGATCCGAACCGGCAACAACCTCTACTTCGGAAAGGTCGTACCCAAGATCGGTGGCCTGCTCAGCGATAGCGCCGCCTACCGCTACCTGCCCAAGAGCGTCGCGTACCTGCCGTCGCCGCAGCGGATGCTGTCGGATCTGCGCGCCGCCGGGTTCACCGAGGTGAAGCACCTGCAACTGTCCGGCGGAATCACTCAGCTGCTGCTCGGCACGCGGAGCTGACGTTTCGTGAAGGCTGTCAGCCGACCACTCGACCGGGAGGTCGATCTCAACGACATCGCCCGCGGCGACGGCTACCTGTTCGTCCGCGACGGTGTCGGTGTCGCCGGCCGTGGAGTCGCCGCCCGCGTACCAATCGATGAGGTGGCTGAGTTCCTCTCGGCCATCGAACACGACGACCAAGCGAATGGTGCTCGGCCACTTGCCATCGGCGTCGTGCCGTTCAAGCCATGCTCGCCGTCCGAATTGGTCGTTCCCGCGATGACCGTCGTGAAGGCCGCAGATGGACGCCGTTGGGTGACGACGATCGATGACACGCCGGCCGACCTCGACACACCGAACCGACCCGAGCCCAGGGCACAGAGCTTCACGACCGAACCCCTCACCCCGGTCAAGCACTACCTGCGGGCTGTGGCCGCGGCACGCGATGCGGTACGCGACGGCCGCTTGACAAAGGCCGTGATCGCCAGGGAGGTACGAGTCAGCAGCGACGAGCCGATCGACATCCATGCGGTTCTCGTGCGGCTGCGCCTGTCGTTCGGTTCGAGCTATCGATATTCGATCGACGGCTTCGTGGGCGCGATGCCCGAGCAGCTGGTGGCCGTGCAGGGCAACACCGTCACAGCACATCCCTTTGCGGGAACCACACCGCGAACCGGCGACCCGGAGACCGACCGAAAGGCGGCCGCTGCGCTACTGGCTAGTGCAAAGAACCAGACCGAGCATCGGGTGGTGATCGACATGATTCACGACACGTTGCTGCCGTGGTGCAGCTATCTCGATTGGGAGCCAGAGCCCTCGATCGTCGCAGTCGCCAACGTGCAACACCTCGGGACACGCATGGAGGGGCACCTCTCGGATCCGAGGCCGAACGTACTGGAGCTCGTCCGCACGTTGGCGCCGACGCCGGCGGTTGGAGGTTTCCCCCGCGCCGAGGCATTGGCTCTCATCGAGGAGGTCGAGGGGTTCGAGCGCGGTCGCTACGCAGGGTCTGTCGGTTGGGTCGATTCTGCCGGCGACGGTACCTGGGCGGTTGCGCTCCGCTGCGCCGAGTTCTCGTCCGACCGGCGCAGTGCTCGACTCGTGGCGGGCGGCGGCATCGTCGCTGACAGCGAGCCACTGGCCGAGTTGGCCGAGACCCAGGCCAAGTTTCAGGCGATGTTGTCAGCGATCGTGCGACCGTAGTCAGCCGAGAGCATCGACGACGGCCGCATTCAGCGCGGCGTGGACCTCGACGTTCTTGCTGCGGTGCGCTGCGACGCGAACGACGCAGGTGCCGGGTTCGTCGAAGGCAGCGGCAAGCTCGCTCGCTGTCTCGGCGACGTACGCCCGAAGACCGAAGGCGCGCGCAACCTCGACGATGTCGGTGCCATGGGGCGTGCCGAACAACTGCTCGAACCGTTCAGCGGGCAAGGTTGCTGCCTGCGGAAGGAACGAGAAGATCGCCCCACCGTCGTTGTCGGTCACGACAATTGTGAGATCGAGGCCTCGCGAGCGCAGAGCGGTCAACGACGACATGTCGTGACAGAACGCGACGTCGCCGAGCAGTGCGGCAGTCGGAGATCCGCTGCCGATGGCGACACCGATCGCCGTGGCGATGACGCCGTCGATTCCGTTGGCGCCGCGATTGGCGTGGACGGTGATGTCGTCTCGTGGTGCGCCGAACCATTCGACATCGCGTACCGGCATCGACGACGCCACGACCAGATGTCCTCCCGCGCGGACAGCACATGTGACAGCGCGGGCAACGCCGGGCTCCGAAAGAGTCTCTTCGGTGTCGAGTTGCTTGTCGACCGCGCTGCGGGCGATTCGATCCGCGTCGAGCCACTCGTCCAACCAGTTGCCGCGCCGGTGATCGGACAGCATCGCAGTGAGTTGAACGCAGAGGGCTCCGATCGGCGCATGTACCTGGCGTGCGCCGACAAGATTCGGATCGGACACCAGCCCCACCGCCGACACAGCAACGTGGGCAGCAGTGGAGCCGGCGAGCCACTGCGCCAACACCTTCGATGCCGGAGGCATCCCGAGCTGCAAGACCGCGACCGGTCGGTGGGCGTCGGCGAATGCCTCGTTGCGGAGGACAGCGTCGAAGCGAACTACTGCCGCGTCGAGTGTCTGACACCTCGACAATGGGTCAGCAAGCACCGGCCATCCCGTTGCATCGGCCAGGGCGCGCACAAGATCCGGCTGGTCGACGCCGCTGCCGGCCACGATCACACCGCGAGGCGTGTCCAGCAAGGCAACGAGATCGTCGACGTAGACGAACGGCGGTGACGTCAATTCGGTGAGCCCTTCGTCGGGCAGTTCGCCAACGACACCCGACAACGGTTCACGAAAAGGCAAGTTGAGATGCACGGGTCCGGGCAGATCGCCAGTGGCCCGGCGCCAGGCGAGTGATGCGGTCGATCGCCACGTCGACCGCCCCTCATCACCGGGTACGCCTGGATCGTGGAACCACCGAACCGCGTCGCCGTACAGGTTGATCTGCTCGATGGTTTGCGGCGCGCCGACCCCATGCAACTCTGGTGGACGATCGGCTGTGAGCACCAACATCGGGACACCGGATAGATCAGCCTCGACCACGGCGGCGTGGAAGTGAGTCGAGGCGGTCCCGCTCGTGCACAGCAACGCGGCCGGCAGGCCAGTAGCCAATGCCACGCCCAGGGCAGCGAACGACGCCGACCGTTCGTCATGAAAGACGTGCAGCTCCACCTCGGGACGATCGGCCAACGCCAAGGCCATCGGCGTGCTGCGCGAACCCGGGGCAACGACAGCGTGGCGTACGCCGTGGCGCACCCATTGGTCGACCAGCGTCGCACAGAACGTGGCCTGCACGTCCTGCGGCGCCGGCGTCATGGCCGCCACGATACGGGCCTATCATCAGCATGTGCGCCCCCACGTCGAGGTCGAGATCTGGTCGGACGTGGTCTGCCCGTGGTGCTACATCGGCAAGCGCCGTTTCGAGGCTGCGCTCGCTGAGGTCGCCTACGAGATAGATGTCGACGTCGTCTTCCGCCCGTACCAGCTCGATCCCACTGCGTCGCCGGGCAAAGCCCAACCGGTGATCGAGGCGTACGCCAAGAAGTTCGGCGGCCCGGAGCGAGCTCAACAGATCATCGATCATGTCACCGAGGCTGCAGCTGGTAGCGGTCTCCAGTTCCGAATGGATCGCGCCCTTCGGGCCAACACGCTCCTGGCACATCGGCTGCTCTCGTTCACCAAAGCAACCGGACATCAGATCCCATTGGAAGAGCGGCTGTTCCAGGCCTACTTCATCGACGGTCTCGACATCGGCGATCCGGATGTTCTGGCGCGATGCGCGCAAGAGGTTGGAATGGATCCCGCCGCGGTGTCGACGTTCCTCGACAGCGACGAAGGGCTCGATGAGGTCCGCCGCGACCTGCAATCCGCGGCGGAGCTGGAGATCACCGCGGTTCCCACCTACGTGTTCGACGGCAAGTGGATGGTCCCCGGAGCGCAGGAGCCGGAGACATTCGCGCAGGTGCTGCGAACAGTTGTTGCCAAGCGCACAGCGGATGTCTGACTGGCGCCCCCTCGAAGGACGGCTCGCTGGCTGGAGCTGCGGCGAAGGCCCACGGCTGGTGTTCGTGCACGGCTTCACCCAGACCAGCAATTCGTGGAAATCGATAGCAGGGCTGTTCGCTGCGGACGGTTACGAATCGGTCGTGGTCGACGCTCCCGGTCACGGAGCGAGCGCCAACGTGCGCGCCGATCTGCGGCGCGGCGCAGACATGCTGACAGCGCTGTGCGGCGCTGGCGTCTACATCGGCTACAGCCTCGGTGGACGGTTGTGCTTGCATGCCGCGCTGATGTACCCGCATCTCGTTCGCGGGCTCGCAGTGATCGGCTCGTCGCCGGGAATCGCCGACGAGACCGAACGAGCAGCACGGCGAGCCGCCGACAACAAGCTCGCCGATCACATCACGGATGTAGGAGTAGAAGCCTTTCTCGATGAGTGGCTGGCGCAACCTTTGTTCGCGGACCTGACACTCGACGAAGACGGCCGCGCCGACCGCCTCCGCAACAACGTGGACGGGTTGGCCAGCAGCCTCCGCCACGCGGGAACGGGCGCCCAAGGCTCGCTGTGGCCGCGCCTGCGTGAGATCAACATGCCAGTCCTGACGATTGCGGGTGAGCTCGACGCGAAGTTCGCCGCGATCGGTCGGCAGATCGCGGCTTCAGTGCCGCAAGGTCAGTCGGTCGAGATACCCGGCGCCGGTCACGCCGCACATCTTCAGCAACCCCAACTGGTCATGCAGGCTGTCGTGGACTGGCTGGACGACATCAAATATTGATCGGCCCGATCGCCAATCCTGCCGCCAGCAACAACCCGACGACGAGTTGCGTGCGGGCGGTTGCGGCAAGCACGGGGATGAGGTCTCTGCCCTCGGCTCCGCGGCTGACGCGCAGGATGGGGGGAATCGAAACTGCGAAACCGATCAGTGCGATCGCAGCCCACGCCCGCCACGCCACGGCTATGACGACGATGAGTGCGGCCGCAGCAACCATGCACGCGACGTACAGCCATCGCGTCTTTCGGTCGCCGAGTCTGACCGCCAACGTTCGCTTCCCTGATCTGCCATCTGTCGGAATGTCGCGCAGGTTGTTGACCACCAGCAGCGCGCAGGCGAGGAAGCCGGCCACACATCCAGCTATCCATGCGTGCGCCGGAAAGCTCTCGATCACCACATACGTCGTACCAACGGTTGCCACGAGACCGAAGAACACGAAGACGAACAACTCCCCCAGACCGAGGTACCCGTACGGCTTCGGTCCGCCGGTGTAGCCCCAGCCGGCGAGCATCGCCACCAGACCGACGACGATCAGCCACCACGTCGTTGCAATCGCCAGGACGAGCCCGGCGACGCCGGCGACTCCGAACGCGATGACGGCCGCGCGCTTGACCTGTGCTGGCGGAGCCAACCCGCCGGCGACGAGACGGACGGGGCCAACCCGCACGTCGTCGGTGCCGCGGATGCCGTCGCTGTAGTCGTTGGAGTAGTTCACGCCGATCTGCAACGCGAGGCTGACGATCATGGCGGGGCCGACTCGCCACCACACCGGTGAGGGCCCGCCGGCCGCGGCTCCTGCGCCGATCGCCACGGGAACCACTGCAGCCGGCAGCGTGCGCGGACGAGCGCCGAGTATCCACCGATTCACGGCCGTCACCGTAGCCTTCTGACCGTGCCGCACCTCGTTGCGATCGACTTGCCGGGCGGCGACGGATTCGTCGACGTTCTCCGGCGAGTGTGGGACGCCGGCGACGCAGCGTTCCCGCTCGATCGACGCCTCCCGACTCCCGCGCGCCGAGCCGTACTTGCATCAGTCGGGCCCGATCGGCTGATCGACGAGGGCGGCATGCGAAGTCTCGATGGCGCTGGCGTGGAGCCCGGCGACGCACTGGTCGTGGCCACGAGTGGCACGACAGGTTCCCCGCGTGGTGTGGTGTTGACTCACGATGCGGTCGCAGCATCCGCGGTGGCCACATCGGCCAGGCTCGGCGTTTCTGCGGACGACATGTGGTTGGCATGTCTGCCGTTGTCGCACGTCGGTGGGTTGTCTGTTGTGACACGTGCGATCGTCACGGACACGCGGCTGGTCGTGCACGACGGTTTCGACGCCGCCGCGGTGACTGCTGCCGCCATCGGCGGTGCGACCTTGGTGTCTCTTGTTCCGACCACGTTGCTGCGCATCGAGCCACAACTGTTTCGTCGCGTAGTTCTCGGTGGGTCGCGGCCGCCGGCCTCGCTGCCGGACAACGTCGTCGTGACGTACGGGATGACAGAGACAGGAAGCGGCGTCGTATACGACGGGTACCCGCTCGATGGTGTCGAGATTCGTGTCGATCCCAGCGGTGACATACACATCCGTTGCACCATGCTGTTCCGTTGCTACCGAGATGGCGCGAGCCCGCTGGTCGACGGATGGTTCGCGACCGGCGACCTCGGTGAGATCGACGACGATGGTCGGCTGACCGTGCACGGCAGGAAGGCCGACATGATCATCAGCGGTGGCGAGAACGTGTGGCCCGCCGTGGTCGAGGCCGCATTGACCGCCCATCCATCGGTCAGTGAGGTCGCGGTTGCCGGAGTACCGGACTCCGAGTGGGGCGAACGTGTCGTCGCGTGGATCGTGCCGAGTGACCCGGCGAACCTTCCGACCCTGGAATCGATCCGCTCAATCGCCGGCGAGACGCTGCCGATGTACATGGCACCAAGGGAAGTTCGCGTTGTCCAGAGCCTACCGACCACATCATCGGGCAAGGTGCGTCGACAGGATCTTCCCACCTGAGCTAGTAAGGTCGCCCCAACATGCGGAATGAATGTTTCGACACCACGACGTACCTGGTAGGAGCGGCCCACGGTGACCTCCGCTGACGTGACGTCGCGGCTTTCGCCTGCGTACTGGCGTTTGTGGACGGCGAGCACGATCTCCAACCTCGGTGACGGGGTTTTCATCGTTGCCCTTCCACTGCTCGCATCGCGACTGACCCGCAGCGAGTTGTCGATTTCGTTCATCGGCGTGGCCGCAGCCTTGCCGTGGCTGTTGCTGTCGCTGCCGATCGGGGCGATCGTCGATCGCATCGACCATCGACTGCTGATGGTCCGATCCGATGTGTTTCGGGCGGCGACGGTGGGTGCACTGGCGATCGTGGTTGCTACACACAACGTCCACGTGTGGATGTTGTGGGTCGCCGCGGCCGCCCTCGGCATCGCTGAGGTCTTCTTCGACAACGCGTCGCAAGCAATGGTTCCGTCGATCGTTCCTGTCGAGATGTTGGAGAAGGCCAACGGCCGTCGGTTCGCTGCCGAGATTGCTGCCAACAGCTTCGTCGGAACGCCGATCGGCAGCGTCCTGTTCGTCGTCGCCATGTGGCTGCCGTTCGGTTTCGACGCGGCAAGCTTCGCGATCGCCGCGGCTCTTGTGTTGACGTTGCGAGCCGCGATCGCGTCGCCTGTCGCGAGACGCAAGCCGTCGCGCCGTATCCGCGAAGACATCGCCGAGGGGCTCCGCTGGCTCTCCGGCCATCGGGTGTTGCGCGGCCTGGCAATCGCCGCCAGCTTGTCGGTCCTCGGTATGCAGATGACCGCAGCGATCTTCGTGTTGTTCGCTCAAGATCTGCTGCACCTCAGTGATCGGTGGTACGGCGCGCTGATCGCGATCGGCGCCGTCGGCGCTGTCGGCGGCGGGTTGGTCGCCGACAGATTGACGCAGAGGTTCAGCTCGGTCTTCATCATCTATGCGACGGTCGTTGTCTGGTCGCTGTGCATGTTCGCCGAGGGGTTCTGGCCGCGTCTGTGGGTCAGTGCCATCGCAACCGTGGCAATGGCGTTCGGGACGACCGTCTGGAACACCGTCACCGTCTCGCTGCGCCAGCGAATCGTGCCGCCGGCACTGTTCGGTCGAGTCAACAGCGTCTATCGCTGGCTGGTCTGGGGATCGATCTCGATCGGCGCGGCAATCGGCGGCGTCGTGGCCCGAGAGTTCGGCCTGCGCGCGCCGTTCTTCTTCGGTGCCGGCTCAGGCGCAGTCGCCCTGCTGACACTGTTCTTCTCGATCACTCCGCGCCGCCTGGCCCAGCTCGGCCAGCAACCGCAGCGGCGATGGGAAGACGGCACCACACCGACCGACGACACCCCGGTCGTGATCGAGCAGAACCCATGGTCCGACGAATTCCAGTAGCCCACCGCGGAAACCGCGCAGTCAGCTGCCTGATTTCACGCCGGTCCATCCGGCGATGAGGTCCGCGTACGCCTGCTTCGCTGCGTCGGTCTTGAGGTGGATGCCGTCCTTGGACATGCCGGGCACCGAAGGAACCAGGTCGCCCCAGTAGCCAACGTGCACGTTCGGGTACTTGCTCTGTAGCCCGAGGATCCGCTGGTTGTTGCCATCGATCCATTCGAGGTCGGCGCGAACCGTGAGGAACCACACGGACTTCACCTCTTCTGGCGGAAGGTTCGCCATGATCTTGGTGAAGGTGTCGTCCGACACCTCGCCGTTGGTGCCGATGTGGATCACGACCGTGTTGCCCAGCCTGCCGGCAGCGCGGAGTTTGGAGACGACGTCGACGACTTGGAGTCCCTGGCGGCTCTCCGCGGCGTCGACCACGAAACCCGCTGCCTCCAGCTGCGCTTTCGCCCCGAGCATCACCGACTCCCCGATCGCAATCGGAGGCCGTTGATCGAGCGGGAGCGTGGTGCTGGTGGTCGATGACGATGAGGTGGTCGACGACGTGCTCTGCGGTGTCGCCGCAGATGTGTCGCCGACCGCCACGGAAGCATCCGAGGGCGAGGTGTTCGTAGTCGGAGCCGGGAGGGAGTCAGTGGTGGCAGTTGCATCCGCGAGGTCGCACTCCACCTGGCCGACGCACACGTTCGGTGCCAGGGCGATGCTCACACCGGCAAAACCGATCAGAGCGGCGGCGCCGATCAGTGCACCGAGGACCCGACGACGACGGCGATACACAGCCGCGCCGCGCGTCTGCCGCCGTTCGTGCAACAGCTCGCCGAGGCGTCCCTCGCGAATGGGGACTTCGACATAGCGATAGCTCGCCTCGGTGATCGGAATCGTCAACACCATGGCGGCAATGAACTGCGCCGGCGTCATCGGCAGACCGGCCTCGCGCCGGATGATCTGGTAGATCGGCCAGTGATAGAGGTACAACCCGTAGCTGCGCGTGCCCACCCAGTTCAGGACGGGGATGCCCAGGATCCGGCCCATGAGACTGCCCTGGTGTGTGACCGCGGCGATGATCATCAAGGTGGCGATGCCGGTCAGCAGGAACCCACCCCGGAACAACGCTGCGTCGAAGCGGATGCCGAACTGGTGCCCGCCCTCGGAGAGCCACAGCGTCCACATCAGCCAACCCAGCAGCAACAGTCCGAACGCGCTTACCCCGTCGAGCACCGCCGCTTTGTCGCGCATGCGACCGCGCAGCAGTGCAGCCGGTCGCCAGATCATGGCGAAGGCGGCACCGAGGAGCAGCCCGCCGGCGCGGCTCAGCGTGCCGAGATAGAGCGATTCGTTGATGCTGATGCAACGACCGAACATCGACCAGTAACCCTGTCGTTGATCCGCTGTACAGGTCGCGGCGACGTCACCATTGTGAAAGAGGAGCGCCATCATCAGCGTCACGACGAGGCTCGCTCCCGCGAACCACAGCGCCAACCGCGGCAGATCGCGCCCGCCCCGGCGAGCGAGCACGCCGACCATCAGGAGCGGCCACACCAAGTAGAACTGCTCCTCGACCGCCAGTGACCACAGATGTCGCAACGGCACAAACGCCTCTCCCGCGGTGTATCCCTGGCCGACGACGATCTGGTACCAGTTGCTGATGTAGAAGATCCCGCCTGTGAAGTCACCTCTGGTACGACCCATCGGAGTACGCCTGAAGAGCGTCATGAAGACGGCAAGACCGGCAAGCATCACGAAGAGCGCCGGCAACAGTCGTCGAGCGCGCCTCTTCCAGAACTGACCGAGGTCGATCCGACCCTTGCGTTGGTACTCGCCGATCAGCAGGAGCGTGATGAGGTACCCGCTGATGACGAAGAACACCTCCACGCCGAGGAACCCGCCCGATAACCAGTCGTGGTCGGCGTGATAGATCATCACCGCGATCACCGCGATCGCACGGAGCCCGTCGAGTCCCGGAAGATATGGGAGACGACTGACCCCCTGTGACTCGGGCGTGACCATCGACATCAGCTGTTGCGAGTGGTCGCTACCCGGCGTCGGCCTTGGCGCAAACTTCTAGTTCCATGCCGTCGGGGTCGCGGAAGAACAAGGACCACTCGTCGCCCAGTCGTTGGATGTCTCCGATCTCGGCGCCGGCGGCAACGAGGCGACCCTTGACCTGCTCGAGCACATCCCTGGACTCGACCGCGAGCGCATAGTGATCGATGGCGCCACGATGGCCCTGCTTGCGCCGCTCGCCGATGATGTCGTCGACGGCGACTTCGAAGACGTTGAGCGCGGCACCGCCGCCGAGATCGATGATCGACATCTTCGGATGATCACCCTTCGCTTCCATCTCGAAGACAACCACGCCCTCGAATGCATCGCGGTAGAACTGGACAGTGCGCTCCATGTTCGACGTCAACGTGGCAACGTGATTGAAACCCGATGTGATCGGCATCAGTCCATCGCTCCCGAACGCACGCCCGCTCCGCCGTCGATCACATAGGT
>JANPGV010000058.1:0-41484 GCA_031424145.1 Ilumatobacteraceae bacterium | reverse complement strand
GGCGGAGGCCATGCCGAGCGGTTGCTGGAGAGCTACGAGCAACTCAGGATCCTCGGTCTTGACCGCGATGAGGTCGCACTGGTCGCTGCCCAGCAGCGGTTGGCACGCTTCGGAGATCGTCTGATGGTTCAGCACAGTCGATTCGACCGCCTGGAAGACGCAATGGAAGCATTCTCAGTAGACAGCCTCTCAGGAGCGTTGTTCGATCTCGGTGTCAGCTCGCCGCAACTCGATGAAGCCGATCGGGGTTTCTCGTATCGGCACGAGGCACCACTCGACATGCGCATGGACCAGTCGCAGACGTGGACCGCTGCGGACGTGGTCAACGGTTACCCCGTCGAGCAACTCGCCAGGGTCCTGCAGCAGTACGGAGACGAGCGTTTTGCCAGGCGCATCGCCAACGCGATCTCGGCGTCGCGACCGATCGAAACTACCACGGAGCTCGCCTCGATCGTCGTTGCCGCGATCCCAGCCGCGGCCCGTCGAACGGGTGGGCATACCGCCAAGCGAACGTTCCAGGCCATTCGAATCGAGGTGAACGGCGAGCTCGATGCCCTTGCACCGGCAATCGATTCGGCGATCGCTCACACCGGCATCGGCGGTCGCGTCGCCGTGCTGTCGTATCACTCGGGGGAGGACCGCATCGTCAAGGAGCGCATGCGACTTGCCGTGACCGGAGGCTGCGAGTGCCCGCCCGAGTTGCCATGCGTGTGCGATGCGGTTCAAACAGTGCGCATCGTGCGCGGCATACCTCGCACCCCGAAGCAGGCGGAACAGTCCGAGAACCGTCGCGCCTCGAGTGCCAGATTGCGCGTCGTCGAGCGGATTGCCGGCACTCCACGGCGCGGCACGGTGGGTTGAGCAATGGCAAGCGCGCTGCGATCGGAGCGTCACGGAGTCGTGCGCGAACGCATGCACTCCGATGGGGGCGTGATGGCCCGTCCCATGATCCGCTCGACCGTCGGCGTATCCATCGCACCGCGGCCGCACCTGACCGTTGTTCCGCGGCGCCGTCGAACGGCGCGTCTCGTGGCGTTTGCTGCCTTCTTTGCGTCTTCGCTGATGCTCGGCGCCGCGGCGTTCCAGACGCAACTGGCTCGGCGACAGGTGGAACTGGATCGCGTCGACAGCCAGATCCGCGCGGTGAAGACCGAGTTCAACAACCTTCGCAGCCAGCGCGCGGAGCTGCGCTCGCCTGCCCGACTGGCGGCCAGCGGCGCAGCGTTGGGAATGGGCACGACGGCCAAGACCGAGTTCATCGACATCGCCCCCGAGGTTGTCGCCGAGGTGCAGCAGAGCGCTGGTGGAGTTTTCGATCCCGGGGCGGAGTCACAGGATCCTGTCTTCGATGAGTTCAAGGTAGTCAAGTCAGTCGCCGGCGGATAGGGCAACACATCGTGAGGGACGTGAAATGAGGGACGTGAACAATCTGGCTCGGTCGCGAAGTCACCAGCGCAAACGATCGGCCTCGGCCGAGCCCATTCGTCGTCTGGCGACATCAGCATCAGGACGCGCTCTGAACCGCGTGCTCACACACGCCGACCGGCGGCGCGGCACGGAGCCACGCAGCACGCTCCGTCAGCGCGACCGCCCCGCGGACGGACGATGTCGAATCCTGGGCGTCGCCGCGCCGCGCCGCAAACGCGGAGGCGCGCTCAGCTCAAGCGACAGCGCAACGCGCAGCCGTTCCGAAAGCGCGCGGTATCGCAGCGCCGAACCCGCATCTACAGGGCTGGCCAATCATCGCGTCGGCTCGTCGCCGTGTTCGTCATCTCCGCCCTGTTGTTCTTGGCTGTGTTGGCGCGTGTGACGGTGCTGCAGACCGTCCAGGCCGACGAACTTCGCACGGCCGGCAAGTCTCAGCGAACGACCGAGCAACGGCTCAAGGCCCACCGAGGCACGATCTTCGACCGCGACGGTGCCGATCTCGCCCTGTCCGTTCCTGCGCGAACGGTCACGGCCAACCCCAAGCTGGTGCTCGACCCCGTCGGCACCGTTCGAACGCTGACGGCGTTGCTGAAGCTCTCGGAGGCGAAGCAGCAATCGCTCGTCGAGGCGTTCACGGCGAAGCAGAACTCGTTCGTCTACGTCGCCCGGCAGATCGATCCGCAGCTCGCAAGCACCGTCGTGTCACTGCGCCTTGCCGGGATCTCGTCGATCAGCGAAGACAAGCGGATCCTCCCCAGCGGCGACGTGGCCCGAAGCGTGATCGGGCGAACCGACCCCGACCTGCAGGGCACGGGAGGGTTGGAGATGGAGTACGACGACATCCTTCGCGGCGTGGATGGTGAGCAGTCACAGCAACACGACCGCAAGTTCCGGTCGCTCGCGGGCGGCGACGAGACCGTCGCGCCTGTGCCTGGATCAGACATCGTGCTGACTCTCGATCGCGGCTTGCAGTACCAGGTCGAGAACGCACTCCTGAGCCGAGTCGAGGCGCTCCAGGCGTACGGCGGCACGGCGATCGTGCTGGGTGTGAACAGCGGCGACATCTACTCGATCGCGAACGTTCGCCGCGACGGCGAAGGCAAGGCGGAAGTGACGTCGGCCAACCTTGCTGCGACCGAGCCGCACGAGCCGGGTTCGGTCGCCAAGGTGTTCAGCCTCTCCGCCGCGGTCAACGAGGGTCTCGCCACACCCGAGACCACGATCAACGTGCCGGGCTTCCTGGTCTACAAGCCGGTCAACAAGAGCGATGAGAAGTGGAAGTTCAAGATCCGCGACGCCGAACCTCACAACGAGGAGCAAATGAGCCTTCGCGACATCATTGTTCACTCCTCGAACATCGGCACCGTTCTGATGACGGAGGGTCTCGGCACACTGAAGTTCGGCCGGTACCTGCACGAGTTCGGGTTCGGCTCGACAACCGGTCTCGGCCTTCCCGACGAGAGCTCGGGAATCATGAAGCCGGCCGCGGATTGGCAGGCCACCGAGAAGGTAACGCCGCGGTACGGCTACGGATATGCGGCGACGTCGCTGCAGCTCGCTGCTGCCGTCAACACCATTGCCAACGGCGGTGTCTACGTCGCCCCGCGCCTGGTCCTTTCGACGATCGACGCAAAGGGCCAGACCCACGACGCACCCCTGTCACCCTCGCATGAAGTCGTCACGCCCCAGACTGCTGCGACAATGACGTCGATGATGAAAGACGTCGTCTGCTACGGCACGGCGAAGTATGCGAAGGTGCCGAACATGTCGGTGGCCGGCAAGACCGGTACAGCGTTGTTGAAGCCCAGCACCGATCCTGCTCAGACCGCTGCACAGAAAGCCCAGGGATCGGTTGCTCCGGTCGTCACGACGGGCGAGACGAACCCAGCCGCAAACACCGACTACCAGGCAGCCGACGGGACGAAGCAGTACTACTCGACCTTCGTGGGTTACTTCCCGGCCGATGCGCCGCAGGTGACCATCCTGGTCTCGATCGACCGACCGGACCCCAGCAGTCAGGACCACCTTGGCGGCAAGGCGGCCGGGCCATTGTTCGCGACGCTCGCAACGATCGCCATGCACGAGCTCAAGGTCAGCCCTTCACCGAACAACGACAACGGCTGCCAGAACAGCGCTGGATGACACCGTGTCGCGCCTGCTTCGCGAGGTCGTCGAGGGCGCAGGCCTCGATCAGATCGACGTGCTCGGCGAGGACGTGACGATCGCATCGGTCGATTACGATTCGCGGCAGGTTCGACAGGGATCTCTGTTCTGTTGTGTCAGAGGGGTGAACTCGGATGGCCATGCCTTTGCCGAAGGCGCCCGGGAAGCCGGAGCCGCGGCTTTGCTGGTCGATCATCGGATCGATGTCGACCTGCCCCAGATCGTCGCTGCCGATACTCGCCATGCAATGGGTTGGTTGGCAGCCGGCTTCTTCCAGCATCCGAGTCGTCGATTGACGCTGATCGGCGTCACTGGCACGAACGGCAAGACCACGACCGCCAGCCTCATCGCCTCGATCCTGCGGTCGAGCGGCGCGCCGACCGGCATGATCGGCACGCTGACGGGCGCGCACACGACGCCGGAATCACCGGACCTGCAAGCGCGCTTGGCACACTTCGTCGACGACGGCATCACCAATGTCGTCATCGAGGTGTCGTCGCATGCGCTGGAGCTCCAGCGCGTTGCAGGGTGCCACTTCGACGTCGCCGTCTTCACCAACCTCGGTCGTGATCATCTAGATCTCCACGGCACACAAGAGCGCTACTTCGCCGCCAAGGCGCGGCTCTTCCAACCCGATCTCTCCGACATCGCAGTCGTCAACATCGACGATCCACATGGACGACTGCTGATGGATGTGGGCTCGATTCCTACCGAGGGCTACTCGTTGAACGATGTCGCCGACGTGTCGGTCTCCGCAACTCAGCACAGCTATACGTGGCGGGGTCAGCCGATCGAGGTTCCTATCGGCGGCGAGTTCAACGTGATGAACAGTCTCGCTGCAGCGACCGCCTGTTCGAAGTTGGGAATCGGTCCCACGGAGATCACTGCGGGACTGCGCCAAGCCGAGACCGTCCCCGGGCGGTTCGAGGCGGTGGTGGCCGGACAGCCGTTCGCGGTGATCGTCGACTATGCGCACACACCCGACGGGTTGGAAAAAGCTATCGGCGCAGCACGTCTCGTCGCAGGCGATGCGTCAGTTCTCGTCGTGTTCGGCTGCGGCGGCGACAGGGATCGCGAGAAGCGTCCGCTGATGGGTGCAGTGGCATCCAGGTTGGCCGACCATGTCGTGATCACGTCCGACAATCCACGCTCGGAGGACCCGCTGGAGATCATCAATGCCGCGATGCAAGGGGTACCCCCCGACTACCGTGGCCGCGTTGTGATGGAACCAGATCGCCGACGGGCCATAGAGATCGCCATCCGCCGAGCGCGTTCGGGAGATGTGGTGCTGATCGCCGGCAAGGGCCACGAACCGACCCAGACCATCGGTGACCAGGTGCTGCCGTTCGACGACCGTGTCGTCGCCCGCGAGATTCTCGAGGCGCTTCGATGATCGCCGTCATGATCGCCGGAACCTGCGCCATGTTCGCATCGCTGATCGGGACGCGCTACCTCATCACGTTCTTCCGCAACCGGGGCAAGGGTCAGCCGATTCTCGGCAAGGAGGATCGCGGCCCCGATCATCACATGGCCAAGCAGGGCACGCCCACGATGGGAGGGCTGGCCATCGTGGTCTCGGCATTCTTCGGTTGGGTGGTCGCCCACTTCCGGCACGGCCTGGTCTTCTCCAACCAAGCTGCCATCGCCTGGATCGGGATCCTTGTGTTGTCCGGAATGGGCTTCCTCGACGACTACATCAAGATCAACAAGGCGCACAACCGCGGCATCTTCTGGAAGAAGAAGAGCTACATCACACTGGCTATCTCCATGGGGATCGCCTGGTGGCTGGTGACTGCGACCAAGGTCAGCGAGACGATCTCCTTCACGCGATACAACTGGCCGGGGTGGCACGTGCCTTGGCCCGTCTGGGTGGTGTTCGCTGGAGTCACCATCTGGAGCACGTCGAACGCCGTCAACGTCACCGATGGTCTCGACGGCCTCGCCGCCGGGGCCGCGTTGCTGGGGTTCCTCGCGTTCACCATCATCGCCTATTGGGCCTTCCGTAATCCCGAGATCTACGGCGTAACGACAAGGCTGGCAATCGGCAAAGGGGTGGTCAACCCACTCGACCTGGCGGCGATGGCCGCCGCGTTCGCCGGTGCATGCGGTGGATTTCTTTGGTTCAACGCGGCTCCGGCGCGCATCTTCATGGGTGACGTCGGGTCGTTGGCGATCGGAACTGCGCTCGCGCTGCTGGCGTTGATGACCGATACTCAGATCCTGCTGTTGCTGATCTGCGGCATCAACGTCTTCGAGGCCGGCTCTGTTGCGGTGCAAATGGGTGTCTTCAAGGCCTCGGGCCGGAAGCGCCGCCTGTTCCGCATGTCGCCGATCCATCACCACTTCGAGTTGCTCGGTTGGCCGGAGACAACGGTGATCATCCGTTTCTGGCTGATCGCCGGGATCTGCGTCGCGACCGCTCTCGCGATCTACATCGGCGACTTCACCCGGCTGGAGCTCCACAGATGACCACGACGGCACTGGTGTACGGCATGGCGATATCGGGCGAGGCAGTAGCGCGCGCCTTGCACGACCGCGGTGTTCGCGTCCTCGTCGCCGACGATGCGCCGAGCGACGCAAAATCCGCGGCGGCAGTCGCGATCGGCGCGGAACTGATCGCGAGCCCCGCGGGCGCGGCACTGGACGACCTGGTCGCGAGCTGCGACATGGTGTGTCCCGCGCCGGGTGTGCCCGAGACGCATCGCGTGATCGAGTCCGCCGACCGTCAGGGCAAGCCGATCCGCTCGGAGATCGACCTGGCCTACGAATGGGAGCAGCAGCGCGGCGGAGGGCCGCGGCCGATGCTCGCTGTCACGGGCACCGATGGCAAGACGACGACGACGATGATGGCGGCAGCGATGCTGCGTTGCGCCGGCCTGAAAGCCGCTGCGGTCGGCAACACCGAACTGCCCTTGATCGCGGCGCTCGACACTGATGTCGATGCGTTCGTCGTCGAGTGCAGCAGCTTCCGCCTGAACTGGCTCGCTCATTTCCGTAGTGAGGCGTCGGTCTGGTTGAACCTGGCACCCGATCACCAGAACTGGCACATCTCGATGCGGGCGTATGAGCAGTCGAAGGCTCGGATGTGGAGCCACAACCTTCCCACGGATGTCGCCGTCGGCTTTGCGGCGGATGCGGTCGTGATGCGCAACCTCGCAGCAGCCACCGGCCGTAAGTACACGTTCGGCACCGACGACTCGGACTATCGCCTCGACGGCACGATGCTGACCGGCCCAGCGGGACCGATCGCGGATCGTGCGACGATGACAAGGGAGCTCCCTCACGACGTCAGCAATGGGTTGGCTGCCGCGGCCATTGCCATCGAGTCCGGCCTGGCCAGTAGTGCTGCGGTTGCAGAGGCGTTGGCGACGTTCGAACATCCGCCCCACCGGATCGAGCCGATCGGCGAATTCGCCGGGGCCCGCTGGTACAACGACTCGAAAGCAACGACGCCACATGCCGCGATCACGGCGATCCGGGGCTTCACCAATGTGGTGCTGCTTGCGGGAGGCCGCAACAAAGGGCTCGACCTCGCCGCGATGGCCAACGAGCACGCCAGGGTCAAGGCCGTCGTCGCACTCGGCGAGGCCGCCCCGATCATCCATGAAGCCTTTGCGCCCTGGTGTGAGGTCGTCGACGCCGGGTCGATGCAGGAGGCCGTCGACGCGGCTGCCCGGTTTGCAGCGGTCGGCGACACCGTGTTGCTCTCACCGGGCTGCGCCAGCTTCGACTGGTATCCCGATGGCGGCTACCCGGCGCGGGGCGATGACTTCAAGAGGCTCGTCCACGAACACTTCGAGAAGGGATCGAGATGAGCTCTTCGACCACGGTGATCGGCGACCGTCGCAGACAGGCGCTCGAGCGCGCAGCCGCGGTGCGGCGCCACCCCACACGACGCATGGCCTCCAAACCTGCATCGCCACCAACGGTCGCGTTCTACGCGATCGCGGTCGTCGTCGCGGTGTTCGTCATGCTCGGGTTGGTCATGGTCCTGTCGGCTTCGTCGATCAACCAGTTCCATCAAGGCCTCTCGCCATATCGGATCTTCAACAAGCAGGTGATGTGGGCCGTGCTGGGGTTGGTGGGTCTATGGATCGGGATGCGCGTCCCGTACCACTTCTGGCGGCGGCTGGTTCTGCCGGCCCTCGTGGTCTCGTGCGGGATGATGCTGCTTCCGTTCATTCCCGGGATCGGTGATCGCGTCAACGATGCAAACGCGTGGGTTGCGATAGGTCCGCTTTCCTTGCAGCCATCGGAGTTCTTGAAACTGTCGGTGCTGCTGTATTGCGCCAACCTGCTGGCCAAACGCAGGGACGAGATGAACGACCCGTCGCGCACGCTCGTGCCCGTCATGATCGTGGCTGTCGTCGGAAGTGGTTTGTGTCTGGTGCAGAGCGACCTCGGATCGGCGATCGTGCTCGCATCGATCGTGTTCGTCATCGCGTTCATCGCCGGCGCGCCGCTGCGTCCGATGGCGGCGGCCGGCGGGCTCGGTGCCGTTGGCGCACTGGCGTTCGTCGTGTCGAGCCCGCGACGACAGGCCAGGTTCACCGCGTTCCTCGACATCGCCGCACACAAGGACCACCTCAGCTACCAGACGTACCAGGCGATGATCGCGCTCGCCCAGGGTGGCCTGGCCGGAGAAGGCGTGGGTCAGGGCAAGAACAAGCTGGGCGACTTCCTGCCGCTTGCCCACAGCGACTTCATCTTCGCTGTCGTCGCCGAGGAGCTCGGGATGATCGGTGTCATTGCCGTGCTCGGCGGATTCCTGATCCTTGCCTATGCCGGCGTGCAAGTGGCGCTGGCCACTCAAGACCGCTTCGCCAGTCTGCTGGCCGGAGGAATCGTCATCTGGTTCGTCGTTCAGACGATCATCAACGTCGGTGGCGTCACCGGGATGATGCCGGTCACCGGCCTGACGCTGCCGTTCTTCTCCGCCGGTGGCAGTTCACTGTTTGTCACGATGACCGCGGCCGGGCTGCTGCTCAACGTGGCTCGCAACGTGAGGTGATCACCTCATGACATCACCCGGCTCCACGTTCGCTGTGGTCACGGGCGGCGGCACTTCGGGACACGTGCTTGCGGCACTGGCCGTGGCCGACGCTCTGGTGGCCGCCGGCCATGCACGTGAGTCGATCCACTACGTCGGCACGGCCCGAGGCATCGAGCGCCGGCTGTTGCCACCAAGTGGATACGACCACACATTGCTCGACGTCTCCGGGTTGCAGCGGTCGTTGTCGGTCCGCAACCTTGCGTTCCTTCCCAGGCTCATCAGATCGACCTGGCGGGCGATCGGGTTGATCCGCAGGTTGTCGCCGCAGGTTGTTGTCAACGTGGGGGGATACGCCAGCTTTCCGGCAACGGCCGCGGCGATGTTGCGGCGCACACCCATCGTGGTGGTCAGCTACGACCGTCGCCCCGGGCTCGTCTCACGGGTGATGGCTCGCCGCGCAGCAGCCTGTGCTGTGGCCTACGAGGGCTCGACGCTTCCTCGCGCACACGTCACGGGAGCTCCCGTGCGCCATGAGGTCCTGGCCGTCGACCGCGACCGTGACAGGAAGGACGCCAGGTCGAAACTGGATCTTCCCCAGGACCGGTTCGTGTTTGCTGTCTTCGGCGGTTCACTCGGCGCGCAACGGCTCAACGAAGTCGTCGCCCACACCGTGGATCGGCTGGCAGATCAGGATGGGCTCGTGATCTATCACGTCGTCGGCGAGCGCAATATCGAACGCGCCGCGCCCGCTCGGGACGGCAGCCCAGGCATCATGTACCGAGTGCTTGGATACGAGGATCGAATGCCGCTCGTGTACGCCGCAGCCGATTTGATGATGACCAGAGCAGGAGCGGCCACGATCGCCGAACTTGCGACGGTCGGCATGCCGGCGCTGATCGTGCCATGGCCGGGCGCGGCAGACGACCACCAGCTCGACAATGCCCGCGAGCTCAGCGACCACGATGCGGCGGTGTTGATCGAAGAGCGTGATCTCACCGTCGATCGGCTGGTCGCCGAGCTCGAGCGACTGATGTCGAGCCCGTCCGAGCTCGCCAAGATGTCCGCAGCGGCATCGGTGGTCGGTTCACGACATCGGGGCGGAGCGCTCGTCGACCTGATCGAACTGGTTGCGGCGTGAACGAGCCGCCGGTGATCCCACTGGATCTGTCAAGCCCTCAACGTCTGCACGTCATAGGGGTCGGTGGACCGGGGATGAGCGCGATCGCGATCGTCCTGGCGGAGATGGGACATCACGTCAGTGGAAGCGATCTCCGCGAGCGCCCGGTGTTGGAACGCGTGCGCGCCGCCGGCGTCGAGGTTCACGTCGGCCACGATCGTCGCAATGTTGCCGGGTGCAGAGCCGTGACGGCTTCGACCGCGGTACCCGCGCGAAACGTCGAGCTCGACGAGGCCGCAAAGCTCGGGATCATGGTCCTCAGCCGTGCCGGCATGCTGTCGTCGATCTGCGCGCAGGCCAGGTCGCTGGGTGTAGCCGGCACTCATGGGAAGACGTCGACGACGTCAATGTTGATGCTCATCCTCGCCGCGACCGGCCTGCGACCGTCGTTCGTCATCGGTGGCGACGTGACCGACATGGGCACGGGCGCGCAGTGGACGGGCGGGGAGTGGTTGGTCGTCGAAGCCGACGAGAGTGACGGTACGCACCTCGAGCTGCCGCTGTTCGGCACGGTGTTGACGAACGTCGAGGTGGATCATCTCGACTTCTACGGCACCCAGGAAGCGATCGTCGCCGGGTTCGACCAGTACCTCTCCCAGATCGCCGGACCGAAGGTGCTGTGCATCGATGATCCTGTGTGTGCGGAGCTTGCCGGCCGACACGGTGCAATCACCTACGGCACCTCGCCGGCGGCGGACTATCGCGCTGTCGACGTCCATGCCGACAGCGGGTCGTACGCATTCACCGTGACCCATGCGGGGCGCACGCTCGGCACGGTCGATCTGCCGCTGCGCGGCATCCACAACGTTCGCAACGCGCTCGGCGCGTTGGCCATGGCGTGTTCGATCGGAGTCGAGTTCGATGTCGCCGCGAGGGCACTGGCCAAGTTCGGGGGCGTGGCCCGTCGGTTCGATCTTCGCGGCATCGATGCAGGTGCAGCGCTGGTGGACGACTACGCCCATCTGCCGAGCGAGATCAGCGCCGTGCTGTCGGCGGCGAGAAGTAGCGGGGACGGCTGGCGCAGAGTCGTGGCCGTGTTCCAACCGAACCGGTTCAACCGGATGGCCGTCATGTCGCCCGCGTATCGCGATGCGTTCGTCGATGCGGATCTCGTGGTCCTCACCGACATCTACGCCTCCGGTACCGCACCCATTCCGGGTGTGACCGGCAAGCTCGTCGTCAACGCCGTCCTCGATGCTCATCCGACGACCAGGCTTGCCTGGATGCCGCGTCGCGGCGACTTGATCGACTATCTCGCGAGAGAGTTGCGCGACGGCGACGTGTGCATCTCGATGGGATGCGGCGACATCGCCACGTTGCCCGAGGAGTTGCAGCACCGGCGTGCCGAACTGAGGGTGGCGGCAAATTGAGCATCGCTACGTCTCTGCCGGGTGCGATTGCCGACCTAGGTGCTCTCGCCAAGATCGACGAGCCGCTCGGGCCACTCACGACCTATCGAGTCGGCGGTCCAGCTGCCGTCTTCGTCAGCCCGACCTCGATGGCCGAGCTGAAACTGGTCGCCGAGGTCGTTGCCCGATACGAGTTGCCGGTGTTGGTGGTCGGTCGCGGCTCCAACCTGTTGGTCGCCGATGCAGGATTCGCCGGTGTTGCCATGAGCCTCGCGGAGTGGGCGGATGGGATCGAGCTGCAAGGCGTCGAGGTTCACGCCGGATCGGCCGTCGCACTGCCCGTTCTCGCTCGCCGTACTGCAGCGGCGGGTCTCACCGGATTCGAATGGGCGGTGGGCGTGCCCGGTTCAGTCGGGGGCGCGGTTCGGATGAACGCCGGCGGACACGGATCCGACATCGCCGCATGCCTCACCCGTGCAGAGATCTTCGACCTCGACACCTGTGCGTCGACATGGCGACCCGTAGAGGCGCTCGGCCTGCGGTTCCGAGGATCTGCCCTCGCCGACCACGAGATCGTCCTGACGGCGTACCTGACACTGGCGACCGGAGACAGCGAGGAGTCGGAACGAGAGATCGCCGAGATCGTGCGCTGGCGGCGCGAGAACCAACCCGGTGGGCAGAATGCAGGGTCGGTGTTCGTCAACCCGATACCTGGGCAGCTGTCGGCGGGCGAGCTGATCGATCGCGTCGGTCTTCGTGGCCTCCGTGTCGGTGGTGCGTTCGTCTCCGAAAAGCACGCCAACTTCATCCAGGCGGGCGATGGAGCCACGGCCGCCGATGTGAAGGCGGTGATCGATCTCGTTCGCGATCGGGTTGCGACGGAGACCGGGTTCGAACTGCGCAGCGAGGTTCGCCTCGTTGGCTTCGGCGAGGCCGAGCTCATCCAGCCGGAGGGTTCGGCCCGTGGCTGACCGGTCACATCAGCCGGGGCAGCAGATGCCCAACACGGGCAAACCGGATTCGGACGACGTGCCCGATGTCGTGCTCGAAGAACTTCTGGCCGCGTTCTCGGCCCAGGACGCCGAGGCGATTGATTTCGACGACCCTTCGATCGATCGAATGCTCGGTCTCAGTGACAGCGCTGACAACACTGTCGGCAACGTCGATCCAGACGCAGACGATCAAGAGGCGGACGACCCACACCCCGACCCGGCTACAGAGACAGTCGCCGACGAGACTGGTGGGCTCGATCAAACGGAGCCTTCGGACCCGACTGATGCACTGACGTCGGCGAACACGATCGCGCTCGACAATGGATCGAAGCTGTCGGAGACTGCAGCACCCGCTGCAACACCCAACGCGGAACGCAAGGTGATCGTGATCGGCGATGACGATCGCCCCGACGCCCTGTATCTCGACGAGGAGTCCGGGTCCCGTCTGCGCGAGGTGCATACCGGCGACGACAGCACCGGCGGCCGCTCGACGATCATCATCAACGACCTCGACGAGAGCGGCAGCATCGAGGCCCTGCCGGCCCGCTCGTCGGGATCGATTGATCCGCGGGTGCGCGCCAGGCGGATCGCGGTGCGCCGGGCCAAGGGAAAGAAGCGGCTGATCTGGGTGGCCATCGCAGCGGCCATCCTCCTCGTGCTGGTCGGTGCAGTGGCGGTGCTGGCCTCTTCGCTGTTCGACGTGCGGACCATCGACGTGCAGGGCGCCGTCTACACAAATCCGCAGCAGTTGTCTTCGATCGTCGATGGGATGCGCGGCGAGGCGATCCTGCTCGTCGACACCCGAAGTGTCGAGCGCCAACTGGAGAACATCGCATGGGTCGAGTCGGCCCGTGTGTCGACCCAGTTCCCTCACAGGGTGTTCATCGATATCCGCGAACGCAAGCCGATCGCCACGTTTGCAGGGTCCGACGGCAAATTCCGCGTGATCGATCGGGATGGCCGCGTCCTCGACGTGGTCGATGGAGTACCCATCGATTACATGCTGATCACGGGCGCCAACCCCGACGTCGAGCGCGGCCAGTTTGCCGGGCGTCCGTTCGCCTCCGCCGCCCAGTTGGCAATTGCGCTTCCGAGCGAGATCAGGGCCCTGACCAGGTCTATCGGCGTTGACGCCACAGCCGGTGACCTGACCTTGCAGCTCGGCGAAAAAGTCGAGGTACAACTCGGCCCGGCCGCCGACATGTCCGCGAAGCTCGTTCGCCTGCTTTCCGAAGTGCGTGGCGGCCTCGACGGGGTCTGCGCACTCGACGTCTCTACGTCGGAGATTTCGCGCACAGCGTGCTGACGATCAAATGATGTCCACCGCTTATGGCCTCGGACGTGCGAGACTTGGCCAAACAGGCGTTGACATGCCTCAATCCACTCGCCAACCAGCACTACGGAGGCTTACCTGATGGCAGGCGCACCTCAAAATTATCTCGCGGTCATCAAGGTGATCGGCGTCGGCGGCGGTGGTGTCAACGCCGTCAACCGCATGATCGACGCGGGTCTAAAAGGGGTTGAGTTCGTCGCCGTCAACACCGACGCGCAGGCGCTGCTCATGAGCGACGCCGACGTCAAGCTCGACATCGGTCGGGATCTCACACGCGGCCTCGGCGCCGGCAGCGACCCCGATGTGGGACGCAACGCCGCCGAGACGCATCGCGAAGAGATCGAGGAAGTCCTCAAGGGTGCCGACATGGTGTTCATCACAGCGGGCGAGGGCGGCGGTACTGGCACTGGTGCGGCGCCGATCATCGCCGAGCTGGCACGCAGCATCGGTGCGCTGGCCATCGGCGTGGTGACCCGCCCGTTCAGCTTCGAAGGCAGACGGCGATCGGTCCAAGCCGACGCGGGCGTCCAACGCCTGAAGGAAAAGGTCGACACGCTGATCGTCATCCCCAACGATCGGCTGTTAACCGTTGCCAACGAGAAGACCAGCGTGCTCAATGCGTTCAAAATGGCCGACGAGGTGCTGCTGCAAGGCGTGTCGGGCATCACCAACCTCATCACGACTCCCGGCTTGATCAACACCGACTTCGCCGATGTCAAGATGATCCTGTCGAGCGCCGGTTCGGCCCTCATGGGCATCGGTCAGGCGAGCGGAGAAAATCGTGCTGTCACGGCAGCGAAGGCGGCAATCTCCAGCCCGTTGCTCGAAGCCGCGATCGACGGCGCCAGGGGCATCCTGCTGAACATCACCGGACCATCGGGCATGTCACTGTTCGAGATGAACGCGGCCGCCGAGATCATCCACGGCGTCGCTCACCAGGATGCCAACATCATCTTCGGGACGGTCATCGACGACGAGTTGGGCGACGAGGTCAAAGTCACCGTCATCGCTGCGGGCTTCGATCGTTGGGACAGCGGCGCCACCGCGGCGCGCCCCGGCGGTAAGTCCGAGAAGCCGACGGCGTCGCTCAAGGATCTGTTCGCTGAGGAGCCGGTCGATCCACTCGACGACGGTGACGACGATTTCGATGTCCCGTCGTTCCTGAAGTGAGCCAGCTCGAGTGACCCAGTTCGGCGATCTCGCCGAGCGGTTAGAGCGGGTTCGTCGGCAGATCGTCGACGCAGGGGGTTCGGATGTCGAGGTGCTCCCTGTCACCAAAGGTCATCCCGCACCAGCCGTGCTGGCTGCCAGGGAAGCCGGGCTCACTGCAGTCGGTGAGAACTACGCGCAGGAGCTCATCAGCAAGTTCCAAGCCTTGGACATCGACGATTTGGCGGTCCACTTCATCGGGCAGCTCCAGACCAACAAGGTCCGCCAGATCGTCGGTCTCGTCGATGTCTACGAGACCGTCGACCGGCCGGGGCTCGTCGTCGAACTGGCCAAGCGGGCACCAGGTGCTCGCGTGTTGGTGCAGGTCAACACCACCGGAGAAGCCTCGAAGGGTGGATGCCCGCCGGATCAGGTCGAGCCCCTCGTGGCCAAGGCGACGTCGGCCGGTCTTGCTGTCGGGGGCCTGATGACGGTGGGTCCGACGACCGGTGGACCGGAGGCCGGTAGAGCCGGTTTTCGGCTCGTGCGGAGGCTGTGCGACGACCTCGGCCTGACCACCTGCTCGATGGGTATGAGCGACGATTTCGTCGTTGCAGTGCAGGAAGGATCGACGCGGGTTCGCCTCGGTAGCGTCCTGTTTGGCATGCGTCCTGCTCCGACCCCGCGAGTACGGTAATCTCAGGCGAGGAGGACCAAGGATGCCGATCTGGAGAAACGCAATGGATTGGTTGGGACTGGGGCCCGACGATGCGTACGACGATTACGACACAGCCCAGGAGCCGGAGCGTCCTTCCCGGCAGCCCAGGCACACACGCGAAGAACCTGTTCAGCGCGGCGGACGCGGGTATCAGGGTGAGTACGAGGCGGACGGCACGGTACGCACCATGCCGGCACGCCCGAGCTATCCCACACGCGATGCTGACTTGACCGGCCGCCGGCCCGTTCCTGCGTCGGACGACTCGAACGTGCAGCCGCGTCCGATCAACACCCAACGGCAGGCGCCTCCCAACTCGGCTGATCCATACACGGTTCGGCCGCGCCGCTTCGACTCTGCACAAGAGGTCGCTGACAAGTTCAAAGAAGGTCAGCCGGTCATCATGAACCTGGAGGCCAGCGACCGCGAGGTGTCGCGGCGACTGATCGATTTCGCCAGCGGCCTTTGCTACGGCCTCAACGGAACGATGGAGAAAGTCGCCACCGGTGTCTACCTGTTGAAGCCGATCCCGCCCCGCAAGGGCGGGTACGACAGTGGCGACTTCGGGAGCTGATTGTCCACTGTCGCGGGCTCATAGTGCCTAACATCTGAGAATGGACTTCAGCCCGCAGACCGTTCGCAGTGCCGGTTTCAAGACAGTCAAAAAGGGTTACGACCCCAACGAGGTTGACGATTTCAAGGAGAAGGTTGCTGCGGCAATCGAGACTGCCCAGAACCAGGCGACGGCTATGGAAGCCCGGGCGCGCGCTGCGGTCGCGAAGCTGCAGGAGGTTTCGCAGCAGGTCAGCAACGGCGCCGGTACGGCAAGCGGCGGCCGATCCGCCAACGACGAGGACGCCGAGAACATCAGCCGCACGTTGCTGCTCGCACAGCGCACCGCGGACAGCACCATCGCTCAAGCCAACTCCGATGCGGAATCGATCACCGTCAAGGCGAGGGTCGACGCGACGACCGTCATCGACAACGCCCGGTCGATGGCCGACAAGTTGCTCGACGAGGCGCGTCTCGAGGCGCGCCGGTCTGCGGAGTCCGAGCGGATCAAGGCAGAGAACGAGGTGCAGGCGCTGCTCGCGCGGCGCGACTTCCTGCTGTCCGACGTTGATCATCTCGAGCACCATCTCGGTGCTCAACGCGAGCGACTGCGCGACGCGGCAGTGTCGTTGCAGGACCTCGTCGAGCGTGTTCCGGGCGGCCTCGGAGACATGCGCCGTCCCCTGCTGTCGGCGTCTGCTGAATCGTTGCTCTCGGCGCGCACGTCAGAAGGCTCGATGCCATCGCCATCGCCATCTGCCGCGGATGACGATGATGATGATGACGACAACAACGCCGGCTCATCGGGCAACGCCGCGTCGACGTTCGCGGCCAACTCGGATCAGCAGGATTCGCGCCCATACGAGTTCGGGTCACTGAGCGACGCCACCCCATCGCAGATGGCCGCAGCGGATCCGGATGAAACTGTCATGATGCGTCTCGATCTCGGTGAGCTCGATGCCGAGTCCGCGACCACTCCGAGTTGGTCAGCTTCGGGAGACGACCCGTTGATCGTGGGTGACGAACTGCAATAGTCCACTGCAAAAGTCACCGTGGCCGGTCGACGCCGGCCGGTAGGATCTGAGATGACGTTGACGAGGCAATCACCTCCGAGTCTTCGGAAGAACGGCCACCGGGCTCAAACCCGGCGACCCAGTAGAACCGAACGGGTCCAGCCCGATACAGCTGGCGCAATCGAGTGGTTGCCGTCTGTGGGCGGTGGCAAGCAGGGTGGGATCGCGAGCAACGCTCGTCCCTGTGCAACATGATTTCACAGGAGCCCGCAGATGTACCCCGAAGTCGACCCGCAACCCTCGTTCCCGGCAATCGAAGCCGACATTCTCGCGTCGTGGGCCGATCGGCACACCTTCGAGGAGTCGATTCGCCGGCGCGCTGACGCCGACGAGTACGTCTTCTACGACGGCCCCCCGTTTGCCAACGGGTTGCCGCACTACGGCCACCTGCTGACCGGCTTCGTGAAGGACACCGTTCCCCGCTATCAGACGATGCGCGGACGGCGCGTCGAGCGTCGTTTCGGTTGGGACTGTCACGGCTTGCCGGCAGAGGTCGTGGTCGAGAAGGAGCTCGGGATCAGCGGCCACCCGGCCATCACCAAGTTCGGCATCGACAAGTTCAACGACGCCTGCCGCACGAGCGTGCTGCGCTTCACCGACGAGTGGCAGCGCTACGTCACTCGTCAGGCCCGCTGGGTCGATTTCGACAACGACTACAAGACGCTGGATCTCCCGTACATGGAGAGCGTGATGTGGGCCTTCAAGACGCTGTGGGACAAGGGTCTGATCTACGAGGGGTTCAAGGTGCTGGCATATTGCTGGCGCTGCGAGACGCCGCTCAGCAACACCGAGACACGGATGGACGACGTGTACCGCGATCGTCAGGACCCCGCACTGACGGTCGAGTTCGAGCTCGACTCGGGTGAACGGATCCTCGCCTGGACGACGACACCGTGGACGCTGCCGAGCAACCTCGCATTGGCCGTCGGGCCAGACATCGACTACGCCGTGATGGAGGAGCAAGGTGTCCGCTACATCCTCGCCGAATCGCGCCTCGGCGCGTACGAGCGCGAGCTCGCTAACGCGGTGCAGGTTGACACTCTCAGAGGCAGCGATCTCGTCGGTCGTCACTACAAACCTCTGTTCCCGTTCTTCGCCGACACACCGAACGCGTTCCAGGTGTTGTCGGGCGCGTTCGTGTCGACCGAGGACGGCACGGGAATCGTGCACATGGCGCCCGGCTTCGGCGAGGACGACCAGATCGCCTCGAACGCGGCCGGCATCCCAACGGTGTGCCCGATGGACGAACACGGGCGCTTCACCGCCGATGTCCCGCCGTGGGCGGGGATGCACGTGTTCGATGCCAATGCCGAGATCGTCAAAGAGCTGAAAGCTCGCGGAGTCGTGGTGCGCCACGACAGCTATCAACACTCGTACCCACATTGCTGGCGCTGTGCCGAGCCACTGGTCTACCGGGCCATCAGCAGCTGGTTCGTCCAGGTCTCGGCGTTCAGGGATCGGATGGGCGAGCTCAACCAGCAGATCCAGTGGGTGCCGGAGCACGTCAGGGACGGAAGCTTCGGCAAGTGGCTTGCCAACGCCCGCGACTGGAGTATCAGTCGCAACCGCTTCTGGGGGTCACCGATCCCCGTTTGGAGGAGCGACGATCCTAACTATCCGAGGATCGACGTCTACGGATCGGTCGCGGATCTGGAACGCGATTTCGGTGTGAAGATCACCGATCTGCACCGGCCGTACGTCGACGATCTCGTGCGTCCGAACCCGGATGATCCGACCGGCCGGTCCATGATGCGTCGCGTCGCCGAGGTGCTCGACTGCTGGTTCGAGTCTGGCTCGATGCCTTTCGCCCAGGTCCACTACCCGTTCGAGAACGCGGACTGGTTCGAGAGCCACTATCCAGGCGACTTCATCGTCGAATACATGGCCCAGACGCGCGGGTGGTTCTACACACTCCACGTGTTGGCGACGGCTCTGTTCGACCGTCCGGCGTTCCGCACGTGCATCAGCCACGGCATCGTCCTCGGCGATGACGGACAGAAGATGTCCAAGAGCCTCGACAACTACCCGGATCCGATGATGGTCTTCGATACCTATGGCGCCGACGCGATGCGATGGAGCCTGCTGTCGTCGACGATCTTGCGCGGCGGTGATCTCGAGGTGACCGAGAGCGGCATTCGCGAGAGCGTTCGCCATGTCGTACTGCCGATCTGGAACACGTACTCCTTCTTCACGATCTATGCCAACGCCGCTGGGTACACGGCACAGCGACGCACAGAGTCGAGCGATCCGCTCGATCAGTACATCCTCGGAAAGGTGCACGCACTCGTCGACGACGTCACGGTCGCCATGGATGCGTACGACCTGTTCGCCGCATGCGGAACGCTGCGGACGTTTCTCGACGCCCTCACAAACTGGTACGTCCGTCGTTCGCGCGAGCGGTTCTGGGCGGGAGACCCCGAGGCACTGGATGTGCTCTGGACGGTACTCACCACGATGTGCCAGGTCGCGGCGCCGCTGTTGCCGCTCACGGTCGAAGCCGTCTATCGCGGTCTGGTTGGCGACGGGACAAGCGTCCACCTGACCGACTGGCCGGCAACGACGGGCCTCGCCGAGTCCGCGGACCTCGTGGTGGCAATGGACCGCGTCAGGGATGTGTGCAGCGCGTCTTCGGCAGTCCGCAAGGCCACAGGCCGGCGGGTGCGCCAGCCGCTGGCCAACCTGACAATCGCCGCGCACGACGCCAAGACGCTGGAGCCGTTCCGAGGCATCATCGCCGACGAGCTCAACGTCAAGGAAGTGACTCTGTCGACGGATCTCGACGCGGTCGGTGCCTTCGAGCTCACAGTGGTCCCCAGCGTCCTCGGTCCGCGCGTTGGCAAGGATGTGCAGAAGGTCATTGCCGCGGTGAAGCAGGGCCAATGGACGCAGGACGCCGGTACCGGCGTCGTCACGGCGGGCGGTGTCGAGCTTCGCGACGGTGAGTACTCCCTCCGACTGGTCGCGGCTGATCCAACGCGAGCCGCAACTCTGCCGGCCAACACCGGCGTCGTCGTGCTCGACATCGACCTGACGCCCGATCTCGAAGCCGAAGGAGTGGCTCGCGATCTGGTGAGGCTGGTGCAACAGGCTCGGAGGGACAGCGGTTTGCACGTCAGTGACCGAATCGACCTTCGGCTCGGGCTCCCTGAATCGATCAGGGCAAAGGTGGCACCGTTTTTGTCGTTGATCACCGAACCGACATTGGCCGTGTCATTGGCCTTCGAGGACGGCGAACCGAATGCCGAACTCGATGGCGAACCGGTCTTCATCGGGATCGCCAAAGTCTGAGGTCCGACAACATCGGGCTGCTTCGGCGCTAGCATCGCAGCCTCAACTGGGTCGACGGAGGTTCACCACAGATGGCAACTGCCAAGAAGGCTCCCGCCACGAAGGCACCCGCGAAGAAGGGCCCGGCCCGATCGAGCTCGCCGAAGAAGGCGCCGACCAAGGCCGACGCGGCACCGAAGAAGGCAGCTAAACCGTCCTCGTCGTCGAAGTCGTCGAAGCCGGTGGCGTCCAGGGCGGCTCTCGCCAAGAAGGCAACTGTCCGTGGGAAGCCTGTCCCTGCAAAGAAGGCATCTGCACCGGCGAAGAAGGCTCCTGCCGCCAAGAAGGCTGGTCCGACACCGGCCAGGAAGATCGCGGCGGCGAAGAAGCCGGCACCTCCTGCGAAGACGGCCTCTTCGACGGCGGCGAAGAAGGTTGCTGCTGTCGCACCCAAGAAGGCCGCGGCGGCCCCCAAGAAGGCACCGCCCGCGCCGGCAGCAAAGAAGGGGACACCTGCGCCGGCGCAGCAGGCACCCGCCAAGAAGGCACCCGCCAAGAAGGCTGTCGGCGGTCCAGTCGTCATCGAGATACCTGCCGTCAAGGGTGTGTCGAAGGACGGCGTCGCATACACCAAGGACTTCGATGTCAAGTTCCTCACAGCACAGCGGACATTGCTGTTGGGAGAAAGAGCAGCGCTCCTCGGCCAAGCGACCCGTCTCGAAGACGAAGCCAACTCCTTGATCGAAGAGCAGGAGATGGGCGACGTGCAGTTCGACGACGAGGGCGGCGAGGGCGACACGATGGTCGTCGAGCGCGAGCGCGACCTCACGCTGTCGGCTCAGGCTCGCCAGACGATCGCTGACATCGATAGCGCCCTCGGCCGCCTAGCGATAGGCAGCTACGGGTATTCGACAGAATCCGGACGACCAATCCCGCGCGAACGTCTCGAGGCCATCCCGTGGGCAACCATGCTGGTCGAGGAGAAGGTCGGCGGGATCGGCCGTCGATGACGGACGACGCGTCGGCCGAGGTGCTCTCGACGACGCCGACCGGCACCAGCCAGGTTGCACCACCGCATCAGCAGCGCACGCGTACTCCGGCCCTCACGGCGGCGGTCGTGGTCGTGGTGCTGGCCCTCGACCTGTTGACCAAGCGCTGGGCGGTGGCGGAGCTCACCGGCCGCGCACCGCGCCACGTCATCTGGACGTTGCAGTGGAACCTGACTCGCAACAGCGGTATGGCGTTCTCACAGGCTCAGGGGATCGGACCTCTGATCGGGATCGCAGCGCTCATCGTCGTCGCCTGGCTGGCGTGGACGAGCCGCACGCTGACCAGCCGCGTGACCGGCATTGCCGCCGGTCTGATCGCCGGCGGCGCGCTCGGCAACCTCGCAGATCGGCTGTTCCGCGGTGATCACTTCCTGCGCGGCGCGGTCGTGGACTTCATCGACTTCCAGTGGTTCCCCATCTTCAACGTCGCCGACATGGCGATCGACATCGGCGGAGCACTCTTCGTGCTGTGGACCGTGTTCGGTCACCGACGGGCGCGCCGCGCATGATCCGCGAAGAGATCCCACCCGCACTGGCGGGGGAACGGCTCGACCGGATCGTTGCACTCGTCACCGATGCCAGTCGCAGCGATGCGGCCGCGCTCGTAGCTGCCGGCGGCGTCGAGGTCGACGGGCTCCTCACCCTTTCGGGCAAACAACGCCTGCAGCTCGGCCAGCGCATCGATGTGGATGAATCGAAGCTTCCGTCTGTCGCGCTCCCAGAGGCAGATCCGTCGGTCAGCTTCACGGTGGTGTACGACGACGAGCACGTGATCGTGATCGACAAACCGGCCGGCTTGGTGGTTCACCCCGGTGCGGGTAATCCGGGCGGCACACTCGTCAACGGACTGTTGGCGCGGTACCCGGAGATCGCCGGAATCGGCGAGTCACATCGGCCGGGCATCGTCCATCGTCTCGATATCGGAACGTCCGGTCTGATGCTCGTGGCCCGCAGCGCTCGCGCATATCACTCCTTGGTGTACGCCCTCGCTCAGCGCGACGTGGCCAGGGTCTACCGGACAGCGGTCTGGGGGCACCTCGCCAATCCCACGGGCGCCATCGACGCGCCGATCGGGCGTGACCATCGGGACCCGACACGGATGGCGGTGGTGGTGGATGGCAAGTCGGCGCGCACCCGTTACCAAGTCATCACCGAATACAGCACTCCGGCGGAAGCGAGCTCCCTCGAATGCCGCTTGGAGTCCGGGCGCACGCATCAGATCAGGGTTCACCTCGCGGCAATCGGCCATCCAGTGATCGGCGACGGCACGTACGGCGGCATACGCAACGGCGTCACTGCCCCGAGACCGTTCCTGCACTCAGCAGAGCTTTCCTTCGTCCATCCCGCCAGCAGCGAGCCGCTCGAGTTCGTCTCACCACTACCTGACGATCTCGTCGCCGTCGAGGATCAGCTCACAACGTAGCCAGGCCGTCTTCGATGCGCGCCTCCGGCCACGGTGCAACCCCGCGAGCCGCGTCGGCGACCGACTGCAGTGTGAAACCTTCGAGAAGACGTTTCATCTGTTCGCCGGCCGACTTCCAGATTGCCAGTAGCACGCACTGTCCCTCGTGATCGCACGCACCGTCCTGATGAGGCTCCCCGAAATCTCCGAGGCTGATAGGGCCGTCGACCGCCGACAGGATCTCGCCGATCCTGATCTCCGAGGGTGTCCTGGCCAACACGTAGCCCCCGCCTACGCCACGCTTGGACTTCACCAAACCTGCACCTTTCAGCGCCAGCAGGATCTGCTCGAGATAGGGCTGGGGAATGGCGGTGCGTTCGGCTATGTCGCGAACCGAGGTCGGCCCCGTTCCGTCCATGTGCAGCGCCAGAGAAAGCAGGGCCCGACAGGCGTAGTCACCTTTGCTGGAAACGCGCACATCACCAATCTACGGCGTTCCGCCCGGCTCCGGGGGCAATCCCGGCTGGCGCACAGCAACCGCAAGGTGCTGGACTGAGCCTGCCCGTGAACGAGCAGCCGATATTTCCCGATTACTCAGGCGCGAACGTGCGCGCGATCATCCCGACGCTGCTGGCTCCGCACCGTGGCACCGGGCGCGACTGGATGCCCGGGCCTGTACGCGAAGCCGCGCAGGTCGTCGTCCTCGTACTCGACGGCCTCGGATGGGAGCAGCTCGTCGAGCATCGCGAAGAGATGCCGGTTCTGGGCTCGTTCGAAGGCGGTGCGATCACAACCGTCGCGCCATCCACGACAGCGACGGCTCTCACGTCCATCACCACCGGCCTGACACCGGGCGAGCACGGTTTGGTCGGCTATCGCATGGACATCGGTGGCGAGATCTTGAACGTGCTCCGTTGGTCAACGTCAGCTGGCGATGCCCGCCGCAAGCACGAACCAGGCCGCGTCCAGCCGTTCGCACCGTTCATGGGCCAACCCGTACCGGTGGTCACCAAGGCGGATTTCGAACGAACCGCGTTCACCGAAGCACATCTACGGGGAGCACGACTGGTCGGCTGGCGAGCAGCGTCGAGCCTGGCGGTGACGATCGGGCAGCTGCTGCGAGCCGGCGAGCCGTTGATCTACGCGTACTACGACGGCATCGACAAGATCGCCCACGAACGCGGCTTCGGTCCGTACTACGAAGCCGAGCTCCGTTCCGCTGATGACATCGTCGAACAGATACGCGCTCAGTTGATCGACGACTCTGCGTTGCTCGTCACTGCCGACCACGGTCAGGTCGATGTCGGCACGAACGATCGCCCGCCGTCCGGGGACGTGCTCAAGCTGACGAGGTACATGTCGGGGGAGGGCCGCTTCCGGTGGCTCCACGCCCGTCCGGGGGCTGCAGAGGACCTGCTGCAGGCGGCCCGCTCTGCCCACGGCGACGTTGGCTGGGTCATGAGCCGTCAGGAGTTGATCGAAGGGGGCTGGTTCGGGCCAGTCGTCAGTCCTCCCATTGCGGCTCGCTTCGGCGATGTGGCCCTGTTGCCCGCAGCCGCCATCAGTTTTTTCGATCCTGCCGACAGTGGACCGTACGCGTTGGTGTGTCGACACGGGTCCCTCACATCTGCTGAGATGCTTGTGCCGCTGTTGGCCAGCACGCCCTGAAGCCCTTCAACACCAAGGAGCACCTGATGTCGAACGAAGAACCGCAAGGCGAGTCAGCTGCAGTGCTCGTTGCACCGGAGCAGCCGGCACCCGAAGACGTGACAGAGACGGTGACCGCCCCCGCGAAGGTGATGCGCATCGGTTCGATGGTCAAGCAGCTGCTCGAGGAGGTGCGCACGGGTGCGCTGGACGAAGCCAGCCGGGAGCGGCTCGCCGAGATCTACGAGCGCTCCATCGTCGAGCTGTCCGAGGCGCTGTCGCCCGATCTGCAGGACGAGCTCCGCAACCTCGCCCTGCCGTTCAAGGATGGTGAGATTCCTTCCGACGGTGAGCTGCGGGTCGCGAAAGCACAACTGGTCGGCTGGCTGGAGGGCTTGTTCCACGGCATCCAGGCCACCTTGTTCGCCCAGCAGATCGCTGCTCGCCAGCAACTCGAGCAGATGCGCCAGCTACCTCCAGGGGCGTTGGGGGGAGGCCCGGGAGGTGGTCAGATCCCCGCAGGAGCCATCGACGTGCCCGATCGGCCTGGCACGTACCTGTAGCAAAACGACTAGGGTTCGAGACGAATCACATTCGTGTAAGTCGTCGCCGATAGGGAGGTAATGCGCCAGTGGGGGAGTCGTTCACCCACCTCCACGTCCACACCGAGTTCTCGATGTTGGACGGGGCGGCTCGCCTGGACGACCTCGTCGCGAAGGCCGTGGCGGATGGTCAGCCGGCGCTGGGGATCACGGATCACGGCAACATGTACGGGGTCCTCGAGTTCTTCAAGGAGTGCCGGGCGCAGGGCGTGAAACCGATCATCGGCACCGAGGCCTACATGGCCTACGAGACTCGCAGCGAACGTCCGCCGCGGCGCGGCAGGGTCGATGATTCCGGCGGCGACACCGAGGGCGGCAAGAAGCTCTACTACCACCTCACCCTGCTGGCCGAGAACGATCAGGGATACCGCAACCTCATCCAACTGGCCAGCCTGGCGTTCATGGAGGGCTACTACTACAAGCCCCGGATGGATTGGGAGTTGCTGGCGCGATATCACGAGGGTTTGATCGCCACGACGGGATGTCTTGGCGGCCATGTGCTGCAGTCCCTGTTGCAAGGGGACGAGAAGGGCGCACTCGACAAGGCCGGCCGGCTTCAAGAGATCTTCGGCAAGGACAACCTGTTCGTCGAATTGCAGGATCACGGTCTTCAGGCCCAGCGCGACACAAATCCAAAGCTCGTCGAGATCGCCCGCAAGATCGGCGCCCCGTTGATGGCGACCAACGACTCGCACTACGTCCACCGCGAGGATCACGAGGCCCACGACGCGTTGCTCTGCGTGCAGACCGGGGCAACGCTCAGCGATCCGAAGCGTTTCAAGTTCGAAGGTCAAGAGCACTACCTCAAGACGTCTGCCGAGATGCGGTACCTCTTCCGCGATCTGCCCGAGGCTTGTGACAACACGTTGTGGATCGCCGAGCGAGCCGAAGTCAACATCGAGTTCGGCAAACCGCAGTTGCCCGACTTCCCGATACCCGAAGGGTTCGTCGACGCCGAGGTCTACCTCGACGAGCTGACCTGGAGCGGTGCTCGTCAGCGCTGGGGCCAGGATCTGTCGCCGTCGGTCGTCGAGCGGTTGGCCTACGAGTTGCAGGTCATCAAGAACATGGGCTTCGCGTCCTACTTCTTGATCGTCTGGGATCTCATCAAGCACGCCAAGGACAACGACATCCGTGTCGGCCCGGGCCGCGGGTCTGCCGCAGGCTGCGCAGTTGCATATTGCCTGCGGATCACCGACCTCGATCCCATCAAGTACGACCTGCTGTTCGAGCGCTTCTTGAACCCCAGCCGGATCTCGATGCCCGACATCGACATGGACTTCGACTCGAGGTACCGCGACGAGATGATCCGGTATGCAGCTGAGAAGTACGGCCGCGATCACGTCGCCCAGATCATCACCTTCGGCACGATCAAGGCCCGCAACGCGGTGCGCGATGCGGCACGCGTGCTCGGGTATCCGTACGGCGTCGGCGACAAGATCGCCAAGGCGATGCCACCGCTCGTGATGGGGCGCGACACGCCGTTGAAGTACTGCTTCGAACAGAACCCGAAGTACCTCGACGGGTACAAGGCGGCCAACGAGCTACGGGCGATGTGCGACGCCGACCCCGATGTCAAGCGCGTGGTCGACGTCGCCAAGGGGCTCGAGGGCCTGAAGCGCAGCGACGGAATTCACGCCGCCGCAGTCGTCATCACCAAGGAACCGCTGACGTCGTATCTCCCGATCCAGCGCAAGCCCGAGGCAGGCGGTAAGCCGGAGGACGCGCCGGTTGTCACTCAGTACGAGATGCACGGAGTCGAGGAACTGGGTCTGTTGAAGATGGACTTCCTCGGCTTGCGCAACCTCGATGTCATCAGCGACACGATGGCAATGGTTCGAATGGTCAAGGACACCGAGTTCGACATCGACGCCGTTGCGCTCGACGACCAGAAGGTGTTCGACCTGATGGGCCGCGGCGAGACGATGGGCGTGTTCCAACTCGAGTCGCCACCGATGCGTGCCCTGCTGCGATCGTTGGCGCCGACCAGTTTCGGCGACGTGTCCGCCGTGATCGCGCTCTACCGGCCCGGGCCGATGAGCGTCAACATGCACTACGACTACGCCGACCGCAAGAACGGTCGGCAGGCCGTCAGCTATTTCCACGCGGCTGCGGAGGAAGTGCTCGGCGACACGTACGGCCTGATGATCTATCAAGAGAGCGTCATGCGCGTCGCCCAGAAGTTCGCCGGCTACTCGCTGGCCGAAGCCGACAACCTCCGCAAGGCGATGGGCAAGAAATCTCGTGAGGTCATGGCCGCTGCGCGCGCCGCGTTCGAGGCCGGCGCAGAACGTTGCGGGTACGGCCAGGTCCTCGGCAAGCAACTGTTCGACGTGATCGAACGATTCGCCGATTACGCCTTCAACAAGAGCCACACGTTCGGCTACGGCTTGATCACATATCAGACGGCGTACCTCAAGGCGCACTACCCGGTCGAGTACTTCGCATGTCTGCTGTCGAGCGTCAAGAGCAACCTCGACAAGGCGGCGGTGTACCTGTCCGACGCCCGATCAGGTGGGATCAAGGTGCTGACCCCCGACGTCAATCGTTCAGTCATGGATTTCGCCACCGTTACGCCAGAAGAGATCGCTTCTCAAGTCACGCTGCCCGCTGGTTCCCCCGGTGCCATCACGTTCGGCCTCTCGGCCATCCGCAACGTCGGTGAAGGGCTCGTCGAGCTTCTGCTCGGCGAGCGCGACGCCACCGGCACGTTTCAGTCGTTCCACGACTTCGTCGAGCGCGTGCCAGAGCCGGTGCTCAACAAGCGGACCGTCGAGTCATTGATCAAGGCAGGTGCGTTCGACTCCCTCGGTCATCCTCGTCGCGGCTTGTTGATGGTCTTCGAGCAGATCATCGACGCGACCCTTGTGCGTCGGCGGGAGCGAGACCAGGGGGTGATGAGCCTGTTCGGCGATCTCGGCGGTGGGAGCCTCGACGGCTTCGACGAACGGGTCGCCATCCCGCCTCACGAGTTCGACAAGAGCGATCGCCTGCGGTTCGAGAAAGAGATGCTCGGTCTGTACGTGTCCGACCATCCGCTACTGGGCGTCGAAGCGGCCTTGCGGCGCAAGGTCGACTGCGGCATCGCCGAAGCAACCGAGCGCGAAGACGGCTCGGTGCTGTTGCTCGGCGGGGTCATCACCAACATGGCCCGCAAGTTCACCAAGAAGGGCGACCAGATGGCGGTGTTCATCCTCGAGGATCTCGACAGCACCATCGAGGTCACCGTCTTCCCGAGGGCTCTCATGGAACTGGGTCACAAACTCGTCGACGACGCGATCGTCACGGTCAAGGGTCGGGTCGACAAACGCGATGAGACCCGGGTGGGGTTCATGGCGCTCGACGTCAACATCATCGAGGGCCTCGACACCACGTCAGCCGCGTCGCTGCGGCTCCGAGTGCCGTCGACATCGCTCAACGAGTTGAAAATTCACCAGATCCGGAAAATTCTTCGTGACCATCCTGGCGACTCGCCGGTGTACCTGCACATCGGCCAGGGGAAGATATTGCGCCTGGCGGACGAGTTCTGTGTGGACCTCGATCGGGCTGTCGGCGAACTGCGAATGTTGCTCGGCCACGACGCCGTCATGCTTTAATAATCGTCCGCCTTTTCGAAATCGTCGTTTTTCTGGCACAATGGAGACCTCGCACGACGACACGGGGGGCTCTACAGCATGCCAATCCAGGTGGAAACCAGGGACTGTGCAGCGCTCACCGACGCCGATCTGGATGAAATGGCGTCAATGGGCGGAGCGTTCGACATCGGAGTGTTGTCGAAGGCCAAGGAAGATTGGGTGCTCTGCACCACGGCCCGCATCGACGACAAGCTGCATGGATGCACCTTCTCGACGCTGGAGCGCATCGGCGGCACTCCGTGCGTGCTGATCGGTTTGATGAGTGTCAAGCGCACCAGTAAGCGCGACCAGGTCTTGAAGGGTCTGATGGGCGAGGCGTTCCACAGGGCGCTCATGGCATTCCCCGACGAAGACGTCGTCATCGGCTCACGCTTCGTCACGGTCGGTTCGCTGGAAGCGTTCAAACAGGTCGCCGAGTTGATTCCGCGGCCCGGTCATCGAGCAGTTGGCGAAGAGCGCGCATGGGGCCGGCGGCTCGCCAAGCGGTTCAGTGTGGACTCGAGTTACGACGAGCAGTCGTTCGTCGTGAAGTCCAACGGGCAGAGCGGGTTCCTCGACCACGAGACGCTGAAGCCGGAGAAGATCAAGCCAGAGCAGAGCGCACTGTTCGCGACGGTCAATCCCAAGAAGGGCGGCTCAGTCGTCGCCCACGGATGGGTGATGGCCGAGGACCTGATCAAGCTGGGCGCCCGCTGACCAGCGAGTTCGAGATCGTCGAGGCAGTCGTCCGCCGTCGGCGAATGACCCGGCAGTTCAGCGCAGAACCTCTCGACCCGCAGCTCGTCACCCACCTGATCGATACAGCCCGGCGGGCCCCCTCGGCCGGGTACAGCCAGGGTGTGCACTTCGTCGTGTTGACCGGCGATGCCATTGCACGGTTCTGGCAGACCACCGATGCCGACGCGTGGTTCGCCCAAACCCACGAAGGCGTCCTGCTCGCGCCACTGATCGTGCTGCCGATCGCCGACCCGACGGCCTACACATCGCGTTACTCAGAGACCGACAAGGCCGGTCATGGGCTCGAGATCGCTGCCAACTGGCCGGTGCCGTTCTGGCTGACCGACACCGCGATGGCGGTCCAGAACCTCCTGTTGCTCGTCGAGGCCCAGCGTTTGGGAGCGTTGTACTTCGGCATCTTCCGCAACGTCGAGACCCTCCTCGCCGACCTCGGGGTCCCTGAGGGGATGCTGTCGGTTGGTGCGCTCGCCATCGGGCACCGCGCTGCGACCGACCGTCCGAGCGGATCATCCACGACACGTCCACGACGCGCGGCCGCAGAGGTTGTCCATTACAACCATTGGTGAACTATCGTCACACCGATGGCATCGCAGGTCCCACTGGTCGACTACCTGGCACTCGGCGATCACCCACATCTCGTCGCTCACCAGTGCACGACGTGTGCAGCCCGCTATTTCGACCGGCGCAATGCCTGCGCCAATTGCGGTGGCACGGCGTTCGGCACGGCCGACATCGCGACCGACGGCGTTGTTCGGTCCTTCACGATCGTCACTTTTGCCGCTCCTGGTGTGCCGGTGCCGTTCGTGTCGGCGATCGTCGACTGCAGCGGGACCAGCGTCCGCGGCAACCTCATCAACGTCGAACCGAGCCCTGAGCACGTCACCTTGGGGATGAAGGTGCGGCTGGCGACCTACTCGCTCGGCGTGGACGACAACGGGACGGAAGCAATCGGGTTCGGTTTCGAGCCGACGTAGAACGAACGGAGCAGCCATGAGCGACGACGTCTGGATCCTCGGGATCAGAATGACCAAGTTCGGCAAGCATCCCGACAAGGACACGGTCGACCTCGCGTCGGAGGCGGCCCTCGCCGCTCTGGCCGATGGTGGGGTGACCATGAAGGACATTGGCGTGCTGGCTGCGGGTTGTCTGATGCAGGCCAACGCCGGCATCGGCCAGCAGCTGCAAAAGCAGATCGGCCAGACGGGCATTCCCGTGTACAGCGTGGCCAACGCCTGCGCCACCGGGGCCACCGCGCTGCGCACGGCGATCATGGCAGTCAAGTCTGGCGAGTGCGATATGGGTCTTGCTGTCGGCGTCGAGAAGCTGGCCGGTGCCGGGTTGCTGGGCGGCGGTGGCCGGGCAAAATCCGACGACTCGACATGGACACCGCACGGTCGCTACGGCGCTGTCGCAACCACAGACGGGCGCATCGGCACCGACGCGATGCCCGGTGTGTTCGCCCAGGTGGGCATGGAGTACGGCCACAAGTACGGCGGCACCAGCTTCGAACTGTTCGCCAAGATCAGCGAGAAGAACCACGCTCACTCGACGCTGAACCCGTTGGCGGCGTACTCGAAGCGGTTCACGCTCGACGAGATCATGAACGACATGATGATCGCCTATCCCAACACCCGGCCGATGTGCTCGGCCAACTGCGACGGCGCCGCGGCAGCAGTTGTGGTCAGCGACGCGAAATTGAAGACGTTGTCGCTCGAGCAGCAGCGTCGGGCGATCAAGATCTCGGCCTCGGTGTTGACAACAGATCCGTGGCAAGAGGCTTGTCAGGTCCTGCCCGACGTCAACACCCTGACGCGAAACGCGGCGACCGTCGCCTACGAGAAGGCGGGCATTGGTCCGGAGGACCTCGACCTCGTCGAGCTCCACGATTGCTTCGCCACCGCCGAACTGGTGCACTACGACAACCTCATGCTGTGCCCACCCGGTGGGGCAGTCGAGTTCTTCGAATCGGGCGCGCCGTGGCGTGACGGTTCGACGCCGGTCAGCGTCTCCGGCGGTCTCCAATCGAAAGGCCACCCCATCGCCGCAACCGGAATCGCCAACATCTGGGAGGTCTGTCACCACCTGCGTGGCGAGGCCGGGGACCGCCAGATCGAGGGTGCCAAAGTGGGCCTCGCCCACGTGATTGGCCTGGGTTCCGCCTGCGGCGTGCACATCCTCGAAAAAGCCGCCGCCTGACGTCGGGTCAGGTGCGGGTGACGTCGGCAGCAAGGTGAGACGAAATGGGTACAACTCCGAACTTGATTCGCGGCGTTCACCTATGCACTCAACTTTGATATCCGCGCCGATGGCACCCTGCCCGGGAGCGTCTGGCGACTGCGGACCCGCAGAGGGTCCCCCGCTGACAAACGCAATGACCGCCATGCAACGCGGGCACCGAGTTGGTCCGCACAGGACCATAGCGACGCCCGCGCTGAGCAAAGGCAGGGCCTTATCGACTAGTGCACATCTGTAGCCGATCGGCTCGATGGACATGAAGGGATCTGTCAGGCATTGTTTCCGGTTGCCGAGGACGGAAGAGCTCATACAAGACCTGACGCCCGCGCAGCTAAGGAGCCTGGCTGTGACTTTGGCGGAGATCGTCGCGCCATATGGCGTCGTTGCGCCCGACATCATCGACCCGGCGTCGTTCCAGGAGCTCAGCGAACGACTACTCGCGTCTGCTCCCGCACCAGAGGATCTAAACGAGCTCGTGGCTGACTGCCAAGAGATCATCGAGCGGTTCGTGGACGACGAGCCGGCAGATGGCGGGTTCTACGCGTTCGGCGCGGTCGTGTCGATGTTCTACGCCTGCTGGCGTTGCGCGGCGACGTAGATGGCGGGTTGAACGCCGCCAAGCGGTTCCTCGATCTGGCGGGCGCGGCGAACGACGACGGCGAAACCGGCTTGTTTGACTTGGCTGACGATTTCGTAGCGAACCGATCTGATGCCGTCCGCAGCGAGATCACAGCGCGGATCACCAGCCACGCCGCTTCGCTTCAATAGCGCCGAACTACCGATCGGTGGTAGCTAGCGAGGAACTGGGCAGCCCCTTTTCACTACGTAGCCTTCCGGGGCTGCCCGGTTCGACCCAAGCTGAGGGTGACGGCTGCTGATCGCGTCGGATGTGTAAGTGTCCCGTTCGCCCCACGCAGGGTTCGGCCGTTCTCGTGAGCGCGTGAGGGGCAGCCGGTTCTGTCCTCACCGAACGATCGGTCTCCGCGAGGAGGCGTTGAACTGCTACCCACGCGGCGCTGCTCGGCGCTCGGGCCCGTACCCATTTATCTCACCTTGCTGCCGAACTCAGGTACGGGTCAGGTTGAGCTGGGACTTGAGCAGGTCGACGGTGTCAGCGGGGGTTTGGCAGGCGTAGTGCTGACAGACGTAGGCGAACCCTTCGCTGCGTTGCTCCCACAATGGCGACTCGTACGGCGTTCCCCAGGCGAGGACGGCGGTGGGCAACCACTGCGATTGCACGGCGCGAACGAGATCGGGTCGCTCGCCGACGACCGCGACCTCGGTGGTTCCGTTGGCCACCATGTCGACGGCGCCCAAGGCGTGAGAGAAGGCCGTGGGCGCCTGTGGGATGACCTGGCCGAGCAGGCGCAGGATTTGCTCGGCATGGTTCGTGTACCGGCTTTCCCCGGTCAGGGCGCCGAGTCGGACCAACGCAACGGCTGCGATCGAGTTCGCTGACGGTGTGGCATTGTCCATCAGATCCTTCTGCCTGGCCACGAGTTGCTCGGCGTCGTCGGCCGTGGAGAACAACCCGCCGTTGTCGACGTCCCAGAAGTGATCGAGCATGGTGTCGGCCGCGGCTCGAGCGTGATCGATCCACGAGCCGTCACCAGTCGCTTCCGCCAACCGCGTGAAGGCGTCGATGATCGCCGCGTGGTCGACGGCCAGCGCGGCGTGACGCGCCTGCGGATTTCCGTCGGCCTGCCATGAGCGGTGCCAGCGATCGTCGTTCTGGCGCAGGTTGTCGACCAGGAACCGTCCGTTGGCGACGGCTGCGTCGAGCCAATCCCGTCGGTCGAGCGCCGCACCGGCTTCGGCCAACGACGCCAACATCAGACCGTTCCACTCCGTGAGAACCTTGTCGTCCAATCCGGGTCGCCGGCGGCGGGCGCGAACATCGAACAATCGCTGTCGTGCAGCCTCGACCTCGGGTGGGCGCAGCAGATCGCCACGATGATGCAACCGCGCCGGAATCGTGCGGCCCTCGAAGTTCCCCTCGTCGGTGAACTCGTACCAGTCCAGCGCGACCGCCGCGGCGTCGCCGAGCGCGGCGCGGACCTCATCGGTCGTCCAGGTGTGGAACAGGCCTTCGTGGCCGTGACCCTCCTCGTCCGGGGAGTCCGCATCCTCGGCGGAGAAGAAGCCGCCGTCGGCGTGACGCAGCTCGCGCAGCACGTACTCGACGGTCTCCTCGACCACCTGCTTCCAGCGCACCTCGCCCAGCACGAGGAAGGCGTGCAGATACACGCGGATCAGCAGCGCCTGGTCGTACAACATCTTCTCGAAGTGCGGGACGAGCCATTCCCGGTCGACCGAGTAGCGCGAGAAGCCTCCGCCGATGTGGTCGTACATCCCGCCGCTAGCCATCGCGTCGAGGGTGGTCGTGACGATCGTCTTGGCGTCTTCCTGGGGCGCCCGTTGGTAGGTGCGCAGAACCAGGTCGAGGCTCATCGTCGACGGGAACTTGGGTGCATCGCCGAATCCGCCCCAGGTCGAATCGAACGATGCCGCGAGTTGCTGCAACGCCTGGTTCATCGCAGCAAGTCCGGGAAGGTCCGACGCCGGATGGATGTGCGCCGTGCGGTTGATCGCATTGCCCAACGCCTCGACGTTCTGTTGCACGTCGCCGGGCCGGTTCACCCAGACGTCGTCGATCGCGGCCATGAGGCTCAAGAAGTTGGGCTTCGGGAAGTAGGTCCCGCCGTAGAACGGGTGGCCGTCGGGTGTCAGGAAGACCGTCATCGGCCAGCCGCCGCGGCCGCTCATCGCCTGTACCGCGTCCATGTAGATCGAGTCGACGTCGGGTCGTTCTTCGCGATCGACCTTGATGTTGACGAAGCGACGGTTCATCTCGGCCGCGACGGTGTCGTCTTCGAAGCACTCATGGGCCATGACATGGCACCAGTGGCAGGCGCTGTAGCCAACCGAGAGCAGGATCGGCACGTTGCGCCCTTGGGCGGCGGCGAACGCTTCCGGACCCCAGGGATACCAGTCGACCGGGTTGGCGGCATGCTGGCGCAGGTAGGGGCTGGTTTCCTGGGCGAGCCGGTTCGTCGCGGTCATGTCGTCACGGTATCGCCGGCCGTGCGGCACCGAGTTGCAGTTCATCGCTAGCCTGAGCGCGATGAACAGGTCGAGCGACGGCTTGCCGCTGTCCGGTGTCGCTGACGAGGGTGGAGAGGCACCGTGCTTCGCCCACCTCGTGGAGGAACCGAACATGCCGGAGGGCTCGGCGACCGAGCCGCCGCAATCTCCGAGCATTCACGAAGAGACGCTCACCGACGCGATCGAGCGGCTTCGAGGGGAGGGCTACTTGGCCGACCTCTCCGCCACCGAGAACGGAAACCTCATATGTCACTCGTGCGGCCAGACGTACGATCCGCTGGCACTGACGATCGATCACACCGTTCGGTTCGAGGGCGACTCCAATCCCGACGACGAGGCCATACTCCTCGCCGTTCGCTGCCCGGATGGGTGCATGGGCTTGTTCAGCGCCGGGTTCGGCCCGTCGGCAACACCGCAAGAGGCTGCGGTGCTGCGCCGCCTGGCTCGATCGCCGATCGACTGAGCTCAGGCCCCGGTGGCGTGGTAGCCACCGTCGACGTGGATGATCTCGCCGGTCGTCGCGGGGAACCAGTCGCTGAGCAGGACGATGCACGCCTTGGCGACGGCAGACGAATCGGTGACGTCCCAGCCGAGCGGGGCACGGTCGTCCCACACATCCTCGAACTTCTTGAAACCAGGGATGCTCTTGGCTGCCATGGTCTTGACCGGGCCGGCAGCGACCAGGTTCGAGCGGATATGGCGACTACCCAGTGCAACGGCCAGATAGCGGCTGACACTTTCCAATGCTGATTTCGAGACGCCCATCCAGTTGTACGCGGGCCAGGCGACCGTGTTGTCGAAGTCGAGCCCGACGAACGAGCCACCGTTGGTCATCAGTGGCGCGAAGGCATCTGCCAGCGCCTTCAATGAATAGGCACTGATGTGCAACGCCACCGAGACGTCGGGCCACGTCGGTGCCATGAAGTCGTCGCCGAGGCATGCCTCTGGTGCGAAACCGATCGCGTGCAACACACCGTCGACCCTGCCCCATTTGGTGGCGAGCGCATCGCGCACATTTTCGAGATGCTCGGGCACCGTGACGTCGAGCTCGAAAACATCGACAGGTTGCGGAAGCTTTCGAGCAACACGCTCGGTCAGGCTGAGCGCGCGACCCGCACCAGTCAGCACGATGCTCGCGCCTTCCTCTTGAGCGAGCTTGGCAACACCGAACGCCAACGAGGCATCCGTCATGACGCCGGTGATCACGATGTTCTTGCCGTCGAGCAGACCCATGTCAGTGATCGTAGTCACGTCGGTTCGTTGACCTTGGGGGATGAGGCTGACAGTGTGCAAGGCTGCGCCGATGCGAATTGGCATTCTCGGTGGCACCGGGCCGGCGGGCAAGGCGCTGGCCGGCCGTCTGGCGTCTATCGGATACCCGGTCGTGATCGGCTCGCGTTCAAAGTACCGGGCGATGGAAGCGCGCGACGGCCTCGTCGCCAAATGGCCCGAACTCGAATCGCTCCTTGCGTACGGCGACAACTCCGGCGCTTCCGAATGCGATGTCGTCGTCATCGCCACGCCGTGGGATTCGGCGGCGACCACCGCGCAGGAGAATGCAGCGGCGTTGGCCGGCAAGGTTGTCGTCAGCATGGCCAACGCACTCGTGCGCGTCGGCCATGAGTTCCAACCGTTGGTGCCACCTCGCGGCAGCGTGGCAGCGCATGTCCAGGCTGCTGTTCCCGGTTGCCGCGTCGTCGCCGCGTTCCATCATCTCCCGGCAACGGAGCTCGGTCACCTCGGTGAGCCGATCGACAGCGATGTGTTGATCTGCGGCGACGATCCTGCTGCGGTCGACACGATCAGCGAGATCGTCAGCAAGATTCCCGGCTGTCGTCCACTCGAGGCCGGCGAGTTGTCGAACGCGACGGCGATCGAGGCCTTCACCGCGGTGCTGCTGCAACTCAATGTGCGATACAAGACCCGCGTAGCTCCCAAGCTGACAGGAATTCGCTCGGATCCGAGGGCGTCGGGGTGACCATGCGTCTCTACGACACTGCGAGACGCGCCGTCGTACCATTCGAGCCCGAGGACCAAGTGTCGATGTACACCTGCGGCATCACGCCCTATGACGCCACCCACCTCGGGCACGCTTCGACGTTCATCATGTACGACGTGCTCCAACGGCGGCTCATCGACATGGGCCACACGGTGAAGTGTGTGCGCAACGTGACAGATGTCGACGATCCGCTCTTCGCCAAGGCGCGCCAACTGGGCGTCCACTACCTCGACCTGGCCGCGGGTGAGGAGGCGCGCTTCGAGCGGGACATGGAAGCGCTGAACGCACTTCCGGTTTCGTCATCGCCGCGTGCCTCTTCGGCCATTCCCGACATCCGCGGGTTCATCGGCATGGTGCTCGATCGTGGTCATGCCTACCAAGCCGGTGGAAGCGTGTACTTCGACGTCTCGAAGTTTCCGTCGTTCGGTTCGATCAGCCACTACACCCACGAGCAGATGCTCGAATTCGCCCGTGAACGTGGGGGCAACGTCGACGATCCGCACAAGCGCAATCCGCTCGATTTCGTGCTGTGGCACCCTTCGGCTGCCGACGAGCCGAGCTGGGACACGATGTGGGGACCCGGCCGACCCGGCTGGCACATCGAATGCTCGGCTCTGGCGTTGCGCGAGCTCGGTACGACCATCGATCTTCACGGTGGTGGAACCGATCTGATCTTCCCCCATCACGAGTGCGAACGGGCGCAGAGCGAGGCGGCAACGGGCGAACCGTTCGTCCGTCATTGGATGCATGCGGCGATGGTGTACATGGACGGCCACAAGATGTCGAAGAGCCTGGGCAACCTGGTCTTCGTCGATGCCCTGCGCAAGGAGTGGGATCCTCGAGCAATTCGACTGGCGATCATCGAGCATCACTACCGACGCGACTGGGAATGGGACGACACGCTGATGCTCCGCAACGCTCAGCGCCTTGAACGCTGGTGCGAGGCCGGTGCGGGCGATGCCGGGCTCGAAGATGCTCGGGCCGCCCTCGACGACGATCTCGACACGCCGGCAGCGGTCGCCGCAATCGATGCAGCGGCGGCGGGCGGGCATGGTGTCGGCGACGCTGCAGGCCTGTTGGGTGTGGACATCTGACCACGCGGAACCTGCCGTCGGATCCGGGTTCTATCATGGCCCCGTGAACATCGAGGGGGCCGGCAAGGCACAGGAGCGTGTGCGCCGGGTCGTCGGTCCGGTGGCGAAGAAACTGTGGAAGTTCGAGCTCGAAGACTTCGACCGATTGCCGGAGGAGGGGCCCGCCATACTCTGCCCCAACCATGTCAGCTTCCTCGACAGCGCGTTCCTCATGCTGCACGTGCCCCGAAACATCAGTTTCGTCGGCAAGTCCGAGTACATGGATTCGTGGAAGACGAAGTACCTTTTCCCGTTGATGGGGATGATCCCCATCGATCGGGGCGGTGGCAACAAGAGCCGTGCAGCTCTCGATACGGCCGAGGCTGTGCTGCGTCGCGGTGAGCTGTTCGGCATCTTCCCCGAGGGAACGAGGAGTCGCGATGGAGTCCTCCACAAGGGACGCACCGGCGCAGCGCGGCTGGCTCTGACGATCGGATGCCCCATCTACCCGGTTGGCATGATCGGTACCCGCGAGATTCAGCCACCGGAGGCGAAGGTGCCGAAGCTGGGCGGTGCCTGCACGATCAAGATCGGTCGGCCGATCAACGTCGCCCGCTACCGCAATCGCACCGACACTCACCTGGTGTTGCGTCAGATCACCGATGAGTTGATGTTCGAGATCCGCGACCTGACCGGGCAGGACTATCGCAACGTCTATGCGGGCAAGACCGCCGAGACCGAGCCGACCGTCGTTGCCAAGGTCGCCAGCGTGACCGAGCAGCCCACGGAGCTCGTCGGCGCAGTGGCGGGGAAGTAGCCGCAACGAGCCTCGGCCTGACCTGGTAATGGCAGGAAACGAATGTTGATGCCCTCGTAGACTCGTGCACCTATGGCCGATATCACGATCTCACTTCCCGATGGTTCGCAGCGCTCCCTTCCCCAGGGTGCCACCGCGACCACCGTGGCTGAATCGATCGGCTCACGCCTCGCCAAGGCGGCCGTGGCCGCCGAGGTCGACGGCGAAGAGTGGGATCTTGGCCGTCAGCTACCCGACGGTGCCATCGTCGCCATCATCACCGGCGACTCCGAGGAGGGCCGCCACGTGCTGCGCCACTCGACGGCGCACGTGATGGCACAAGCGGTGACCCAGCTGTTCCCGGGCGCCAAGTTCTCGATCGGCCCTGCGATCGAGAACGGCTTCTACTACGACTTCGATCTGCCAGGCGGGCAGACGTTCAGCGACGATGACCTCACGGCGATCGAGGCCAAGATGACAGAGATCATCAAGGCGAACCAGCCGTTCGTGCGCGACGAGTTGACGCCCGCAGATGCACTCCGGCTCTTCTCCGACCAGCCGTACAAACGTGAGATCATCGAACGGGTCTCGACAGGCGCTGCCGACAACGAGGACGCCGGCGAAATCGGCGGTGGCGAGACCATCAGCATCTACCGCAACACCGAGGACTTCGTCGACCTGTGCCGGGGTCCGCACGTACCGTCGACCGGCAAGCTCGGCCACTTCAAGTTGATGAAGGTCGCCGGTGCCTACTGGCGCGGCGATGAAAAAGGTCCGATGCTGCAGCGCATCTACGGCACGGCGTGGGAGAGCAAGGCTGCGCTCGCCGAGCACCTGCATCGCCTCGAAGAGGCGGAAAAGCGCGATCACCGCAAGCTGGTCGTCGAGCTCGACCTGCTCAGCTTTCCACAAGAGCTGGGTGGCGGCTTGGCCGTGTGGCACCCCAAAGGTGCGACCGTTCGCAAGCTGATGGAGGATTACAGCAGGCAGCGCCACGCAGACGGTGGCTACCAGTTCGTGTTCACGCCGCACCTTTCGAACGGCAACCTCTTCGCAACATCAGGACACCTCGACTTCTACAAAGACGGCATGTACCCGCCGATGGAGATGGACAACGGCACGTACTACATGAAGCCGATGAACTGCCCGATGCACTGCCTGATCTTTCGCAGTCGCCAGCGCAGCTATCGCGAACTGCCTATGCGGCTCTACGAGCTCGGCACGGTGTATCGATACGAACGTGCGGGCACATTGCACGGTCTCATGCGGATCCGCGGGTTCACGCAGGACGACAGCCACATCTTCTGCACTGAAGATCAACTGCAAGACGAGATCGCCTCGTTGCTCGACTTCGTGATGAGCGTGTTGCGCGCCTTCGGCTTCGAGGAGTTCACAGCGAATCTCTCGACGAAGGATCCCAACAAGTACGTGGGTGACGACGCGCTCTGGGACAAGACGACCGAAGCCCTACGAGCTGCCCTCGTCAAGTACGGCTTGCCCTACAAGGTCAAAGAGGGCGACGCCGCGTTCTACGGACCGAAGATCGACATCGACGTGCGCGACGCGATCGGCCGCACATGGCAACTCAGCACGATCCAGTGCGACTTCAACCACCCCGATCGGTTCGACCTGGAGTACATCGGCGCCGACAACACACGTCACCGTCCGATCATGTTGCACCGTGCTCTGTTCGGATCGATCGAACGCTTCTTCGGGGTGCTCCTCGAGCACTACGCGGGTGCGTTCCCCACGTGGATGGCGCCTGTTCAAGCCCGCGTGCTGCCCGTTGCTGAGGCCCATCAGGCGCACGCGGCCAAGATCGTGGAGCGGTTGAGCGCCGAGGGGTTCCGGGTCGACATGGTCGATGCCAACGATCAACTCGGCAAGCGCATCCGCTCGGCGAAGCTCGAGAAGCTTCCCTATGTTCTCGTCGTCGGCGACGACGACGTTTCCGCCGGAACGGTTGGCGTCAACCCGCGTGGCGGCGATGTCGAGCGCGGCGTACAGGTCGACGAGTTCATCAGTCGTCTGCGCGCAGAGATCGACGCCCAGCTGGCGGTGGTCTAGGCGCGAGGTACCGACAGCATCAGATCGTCGTAGAGCAAAGTTGCGTCCGCGCGCACGCCGCGCGCCGCGAACCAGCTGCAGATGTTGTCGCAATCTCTCCGAAGGAACGTGAAGCCCTGCGGGTTGCCAACGAGATCGACTGCCTGCGGAAGGTCGATCAAGACGAGCCGGCCTTCGTGCACCAACACGTTGTACGGGGACAGGTCACCGTGCGCGTAGCCGGCATCGGCGACGAGACCGAGCACATCGCGCATGTCTGTGAAGAGTGCCGCCGCCTCGTTTGGTGAGGGTCGCAGCTGAGCAAGTCGAGGAGCTGCAACTCCGTCCGCATCTCCGACGAACTCCATCATGAGCTCGGTTCCGAACAGTTGAACGGGGTAGGGGACAGACGCGCCCGCAAGCCAGAGGCGCGACAGCACGGCAAACTCGGCGGCGGCCCACTGCCCTGCGATCAGCTCGCGTCCGAACTCGGTGCGAGTTGCCATGGCGCGCGTTTCCCGGCTGCGACGCACTCGCCGTCCTTCGAGGTAACCGGCGTCGCGATGAAACATTCGGTGTTGCGCGTCGCGGTACTGCTTGGCCGCGAGCAGCACGCTGCTGTCACCGTGTGTACGGCGGATCAGCGAGACGTCGGCCTCCTTGCCGGTCTTGAACACGCCGAGATCGCTGTCGATGGCTGCGTGCGACGTCGACACCCAGTGCGGCAATGGTTCCGGGCCGTGGATGGCGTCGGGATATGTGGAATAGGTGATGCCGTCGTCGTAGTCGTCCTCGGCAGGTTCCGCCCGGTTCGATGCAGGCGGTTGGTAATCGTCGTCGTCGAAGCGACGACGTGTTCGTGTGGTCACGGGTGAACTCCTCGGTGCTCTTGGCACCGATCCGTTCGGTGCCTACGTGGTGGCGGTTGCGCGGAGGTCGAAGGCAATGGTGTTCATGACCTTCCCC
>JANPGV010000057.1:0-9097 GCA_031424145.1 Ilumatobacteraceae bacterium | reverse complement strand
TTGCCGAGTACCTGGCCTGGGTGAATCGTCGCATCGACGATGTCGATCGGGTCGAGCTGAGCACTGACGAAGGTGAGGACTCGCTACGAATCATGACAGTGCACGCGGCCAAGGGTCTCGAGTTTCCCATCACGGTGATTGCCGGGCTGGGTGGCGCCGATGCATCGAACAATGCACCAGGGGCGCGCTGGCAGGACGGCACGCCGCTGGTACGCATCGGCAAGATGACGAGCTTCGGGATGGGGGATCTGAACGCGCTCGAACGGCAGAAGTCGCGTGCCGAGGAAGCGCGTTTGCTGTACGTGGCCTTCACCCGCGCCAAGGACCATCTCGTGGTGTCGATGCATCACAAGGGCAAAGGTTGCCCCGCCGGCCGCCTCGTCGAAGCCATCACTTCGCCGGGCGCAACCGCGTTGGCGACCTGTCCGGATCCGCAACTGCCGCTCGCTCATCCGCCAAGCCACGTTCGCCCGCTGCTGGTCGATGACCTTGTAGAGCCCGAGGAGCTGGATCGCACGGCCGGACAAGTACGCAGGATCTGGACTCCCAGCGGTCTCGCCAAGGCCCTCGGTGACGCGACCGGGCCGACATCCGACGTCAATCTTGTGCAGGGATCGCTGTTCGGCGTCGACGACGACGAGACCGACGACGATTCTGTTGCGCCAGGCGAACGGTTCGGCGCGGCTGTGGGCCGCCGCCAACCGGACAGCGACGACCACGAGGCAACCGATCCGGGCAACCGCAAAGAACCCGGCCCCAACGATCGTCCGAGCCGGCGCGGCGGCAGGTTCGGCACTGCGAAGGGGAGTGCCGTGCACGCGGTCATGCAGCAGGTCGCCCTCGACGAGCCACAACGCGGCTTGCCGACGTTGGTCAACGTCGCATCGGAAGCAGAAGGCGTGCTCGACCGGCGTCGCGACATCGAGATGATGGTTCAATCGCTGCTCAAGGGCCAGCTGTTCGAGCGCATGCAAGCGTCGAGCAACTGCCGCCGAGAGATGTACGTCGGGGCTCAGTTCGGTGAGATGACCGTATGGGGCTACGTCGACGCGGTGTTTGTCAACCCCGATGGAACGCTGACCCTTGTCGATTTCAAGACCGACACGCTCATCACGTCGCCCCTCGAGTTGGCCCGGCGATATCAACCGCAGATGTCGGCCTACGTTGCCGCGCTGCAACAGGCCACCGGTCGTGCGGTTACGGAAGCCTGGCTGTCGGTCGCCCAACCCGATGGATCTCCTGCCGTCGAGATCCCGGTCGATGTCGTCGAGGCAGCGGAGTTGTTGGGGGCGCTGCCACTGCAGTCGTCCGCGCCGGCACCGTGGTCGTCTGCGTCCTAGACGTCGCGTCTGCTGACGTACAGCGCCAACGCGGTCAGCTCGGCTCGGCTCTGCGGCGTGATGGGGGCGAGCTCGATCGCGGCGATCGCTTCGTCGGTCAAGGCAGCAATCTGTTCTTCGAGCGCCGACAATGCCCCCGTATCGACGATGACCTGTTGCATCTCGGACACGTCGTCATCATCGAGGTCGGGTGAACCGACCCTGTCGAGCACTGAGCGCTGAGCTGTAGTTGCGGCAGCGACGGCGCGGGCCAGCAGGGGCGTCGGCTTGCCCTCCCGCAGGTCCCCTCCGACTGGTTTGCCGGTGACCGCCTCATCGCCGAAGGCGCCCATGACGTCGTCCCGCATCTGGAACGCGTCGCCGAGAGGTAGCCCGTACGCGCTCAACGCCGGCAGCAGGTCGGGCGCACGGTTCGGCGCGGCGAGCACCGCGCCGAGGTGAAGGGGTCGCTCGACCGTGTACTTGCCGCTCTTGTAGCGGCAGATTCGTTCGGCCTTGTCGAGGCGTCGGTCCCCGCGCACGCTGCCGACGATGTCGAGCAGCTGTCCGATGTTGAGCTCCGTTCGCAGCTCGTTCCAGATCACCCAGGCATCGCGAGGCGCGTCGAGCAGCAGCTGGTCGGCCATCACGAACGCGAGGTCGCCAACCAAGATGGCCACACCTTCTCCGAACCGACGCGACTCTCCGGCCCAGTCAGCCTCGGCGTGGGTCTCGGCAAAGACGGTGTGCGTGGTCGGCGTACCTCTTCGGCTGCTGGCATCATCCATGACGTCGTCGTGGAATAGGGCGAACGCATGCATCAGTTCGAGGGCAGCACCGGCGTCGATGATCCGTTGGTCATCAGGGTTGCCGCCGGCGCCGACGAAACCCCAATAGCAGAACGATGGTCTCAGGCGCTTGCCGCCGCCGAGCACCAGCCGGCCGATGTGCTGCATCGGCACCAGCAGGTCTTCGTCGAATGCGGCCCATCGGGCAGTTTCACCTTCGAGCAGTATGCGCAGCCTCGACTCGACGCGCGCGGCGATGGGCGCGAGCGATGAGGGCGGGGCGGCTGCAGGCACCCTCGCAGGCTAGGCGTGAACCGAATGCCCTGCGCCGTCGACCACACGCTGAACGGCGGCGAACTCAATGGCTGCCTTCGGCGCTTCCTTGAGCCACTGCGCGGCGGTGTGCTCGGCGATCGCGTCGCTGACGCGGACCAGCGGTTGGCCCGTCGACTGAGCCAAAACTTGAACCTGGCAGGCCCGCTCGAAGAAGTACAGCTTGTGCCACGCATCGGCGACATCCGTGCCGATCACCATCACGCCGTGATTGGCGAGCATCACGACCGTGATGTCCTCGCCGATGACCTCACCGAATTTGCGGCCCTCCTCAGCAGCGTCGACAAGGCCGCCGTAGGCCAGGTTTGCCACCCGACCGTGGAAGAGCATGCTGTTCTGGCTGAGCTTGCTGTCGAACCCGCCGACGGTCAGCGAGAGCGCGGTGGCATACGGCATGTGTGTGTGGAACACGGCTCGCGCCGATGGCCTGGCCTGGTGGCAGCCACGATGGATCATGAACGCCGAGGTCTCCCACTCACCCTCACCGTCGACGACGCGACCTTCGAAGTCGATCGTCAAGATGTCGTCCTCGGTGATCTCGGACCAGTGCGGGCCGTACCGGTTCAGCAGGAACAGATCGTCATGACCGGGGAGAGCGAGCGAGAGGTGATTGTCGATGCCTTCGTTGAAGCCGTAGAACGCCGCGGCGCGAAATGCTGCAGCGAGATCACGCTTGGCAGCGATCGCGACATCGGTAGAGATCGATGATGTAGCCGACATGGTCAAAAAAGTACCACGGCGGACCGAGTTTTCACTTCGAGTCGTCGCCCAGATCGGCGACCACTTGCTCGATGTGCAGCCGAGCGTTCCCGATCCGATCCCGACAGAACCCGATCAGCTCAGCGGCGCGCTTGACCCGTGTGGCCAGCACGTCGACATCCACATCGGCCCGTTCCAGTTCGCTGAGAATGGTCTCCAGTTCGGCCAGCGCTACGGCGTATCCCGTGGCAATCGGCTCACTCATGTGCTGGTCTCCTCGACGCGGCTGCGGGCGGTGCCCCGGGCGAACGTGGTGGTGATGGTCGCGCCCGAATCCAGTTCATCTGCGCCGCGGACGACTGCTCCATCGTCGGTGCGGGTGATGCTCCAGCCCCTGGCCATGGTGTGCACCGGATCCAGCAGCCGAACTCGCGCAGCCACGGCCTCGATGTGCCGTACCTCGGGATCGAGTCGTGCCGGCGCCCGTCGAAGTGAGGCGCGGGCAGACACAAGCCTGTCGTTGGACCGTTCGAGGGCGCGAGTGGCGACGGCGCCGAGCCGCTGGCGTCGGTGGCCGAGGCGATCGTCACTGCGTTCGACAGCCGAGACCGTGGCCCGGCGAATGCCATGGGCGATGGTCGCCAGCGAGGCGGCGGCATCGAGCAGCGAGCGGTTGGCACGCCGATCGATCGCTGACCAGACTCGTTCGACCTCGGTCTGGAACGCGTACACGTGCTCGACCAGCGCGGCTGCACATGCCGTCGGTGTTTTCAGCGAACTGTGAGCCACCTCGTCGGCGACACTGCGGTCGATCTCGTGTCCGAGACCTGTGAACACCGGCATCGGCGACGTTGCGATCGCGACTGCGATCGACTCGTGGTCGAAGGTGGCCAGATCGGTCTTGGAACCGCCGCCGCGGATCAGCACGACCACATCGAGGTCATCGTGACGGGTCAGTGTGCGCAGCGCGGCACAGACCATGTCGACCGCCCATTCGCCCTGCACCCGCACGTCGACCACCCGCAAGCGAAATGCCAGCCCACTGCGATCCAGCTCGTGAGTGAAGTCGCCCCAGGCAGCACTGGCGGTGCTGGTGACCACCCCGATGCGTAACGGCGCTGCCGGCACGCTGGTGCGCCGGTTGGCATCGAACAATCCGCTGGCGACCAGGCGGCGAACGACTTCGTCGCGCTCCATGGCCATCTCGCCGAGCGTGAACCGCGGATCGAGCCCGCTCATCTTCAAACCGAGTTGCCCGGAGGGCGCGAAGTAGTCGAGGTGACCGAAGATGCGCACCTTCAATCCGTCGCCGAGGCGCAAGCGGTGCTTTGTGAGGATCGGTCGCAGACGCATGCGCGAGTTGGCGAAGAACTGCACGTTGAGCGCCGCCTTGCCTTCGTCGCTCTCCTCGACGAGACGGAAGTACGCATGGGCGCCGCGCTCGCTCCAGCCCTGGATCTCACCGCGCACCCACACCCCGTCGGTGAACCGTCGGCGCAGCGCCGAGTTGATGGCCTCGGCCAGTTCGCCGACGGAGTAGGTCGGGACACCGCCGTCGTCGAGATCGATGTCGAACGCCATCTGGCTCACGGGGAGAGTCTGGCGCGTCAGGCGCCCAGTTCGCGCACGTTGTCGAGCTCGTCGGTCTCGTCGACACCGAACAGCTGGCCGTCGATCGGCAGCTGTTGTTTGCGGCGCAGGTCTTCGATGGCGTTGAGCGGCCGCTCGAGGGCCCGCCGCCGAGTCGTGGCCAGCTCGTCGAACGACCGGTTCAGCGTCTCGAACTGGCGCTTCACCTTGTCGATCGATTCGGTGTACTTGCCCCATTGCTGGCCGAACTTGCCGAGCAGCTGCAGGATCTCTTGGCTGGTCTCTTCGATGACGAAGTTGTCGAAGGCCTGTCGAATGACGCCGAGGAAGGCAAACAGTGTGAGGGGTGAGCAGATGACGACCTTGGACGCCATCGCCTCCTCGATCAGCCCGCCGTCGCTCTCGTGGATGAAGGCACTGACCGTTTCGTTCGGAACGAACAGCAGCACGTTGTCGACCGTCGATCGATCGTCGGTGGAGGCGTACTCGCGCCGTGCCAGTTCGCGGACCCTGGCGCGCACGTCGCGTACGAAGGTGGCCCGATGAGCGGAGCGCTCGGCCTCTGTCGACGCGTCGAGGTACTTGAGGTATGCAGCCATCGGGAACTTCACGTCCATGAACAGCACGTGCCCCTTCGGAAGCAGGAACGTGAAGTCGGGGATGCCGTGCCCTTCGCCCACCACAGCAGTGCGCTTGTGGTAGTTGACACCTTCGTGGAAGCCGGCGAGACGCAGCACGTCTTCCGCCATGCGCTCTCCCCATTGGCCGCGAGCATTGGAGCTGGCCAACGCCTCGCGCAGGCTGTTGGTGGTGGTCGACAGCATCTGGGTGATCTCGGAGTGCACCTGCAATGACCGATCAACCTGACCGAATCGCTCGGACGTGGCCTGGCCGAGCTGCTGGACGAGTTGTGACAACCGGTCGATGTCGGTTCGCACACCGGTCTGGACCTCGCCGAGGCGTTGATCGATGAGTTGCTGGCGGCCGGCAAGCGACGCGTCGCTGGCCTGGGTGTGGGCGCCGAGCTGTTCGCGGCTCATGGTGATGACCTGCTCGACCGCCAACTTGGTGGCCTCGCTGAGGACCTCGGCAGAGATGGAGGGCGCGGCGACCGGTTCGACGACCATCGGGTTGCGACGGGCGACGAGCCATGTCAGTGCGGCCACGGCGGCCGCGAGACAGATGACGAGTGCGATCTCCATGGTCACCATCATGACGAAGGGGTGTTACAGGGTTCGCGGATGGGCCCGAGATCTGGCCGAAAGCCCAGCTCAGCCAGGTAGAAGTGTGTTCTCCCCTGCCCGAACCTGCGCTGCGTAGAGGCCATCGATTGTCATCAGGTGGTCGTGGGTGCCTTCTTCGACGATCCGCCCGTCGTCGAGCACGAGAATGCGGTCGGCGTCACGAATGGTCGAGAGGCGGTGGGCGATCACCAGCGCGGTGCGGCCGCGCAACGCCTCGTCGAACGCGGCCTGCACGTGCGCTTCGTTCTCGTTGTCGAGATGGCTGGTGGCCTCGTCGAGGATGATCACGACAGGGTTCTTCAAGAGGAGCCGGGCAATCGCCAACCGTTGCTTCTCGCCACCACTGAGCCGGTAGCCGCGCTCGCCGACCATGGTGTCGTACCCATCGGGCAACGCCGCAACGGTCTCGTAGATCCGTGCCCCGCGGCAGGCCGCGTCGAGCTCGGCGGTCGTCGCGTCGGGCTTTGCGTAGCGCAGGTTCTCGCCGATCGACTCGTGGAAGAGGTGCGGATCCTGCGTGACGACGCCGATCGCTGAACGCAGGCTGTCCTGCGTCAGGTCGCGGACGTCGTGACCGTCCACGCTGAGGCTGCCGCCGGTCACGTCGTACAGCCGTGGGATCAATCCTGCCAACGTGGTCTTGCCCGAGCCGGATGCGCCCACCAGAGCCACCGTCTCGCCAGGGTGCAGCGTGAGGTTCAACTCGCTGAGGACGTCGCGGTCCGGGTCGTGGCCGAGCAGCGCATTAGGGGCTTCGAGCGACGGAACCGTGACCTCTGCCGCCGTCGGATATCGGAACGTCACGTTTTTGAACTCGATCATTCCTCGTGGATCGATCAGATCGATCGCACCCGGCCGGTCGGTGATCCCCTCGGGTGCGTCGAGGACCTCGAAGACCCGCTCGAAGCTGACCATCGCCGTCATGAGGTCGACGCGGGCGTTGGTCAGGCCGGTCAGCGGTTGGTACACGCGCGTGACCAGAGCCGCCAACGCGACGAGTGTTCCCCTGGTGATGTGACCGTCGACGACCAGATGCGCGCCGACGCCGTAGATCGCTGCTGCGCCGAGCGCGCCGACCAAGCCGAGGGCGACGAAGAACACCCGCCCGTACATGGCCGACTTGATCCCGATGTCGCGAACCCGTGCCGCCCTGCTGGCGAACAAGACCGTTTCGTCGTTGGACCTGCCGAACAGCTTGACGAGCTGGGCCCCGGCGACGTTGAAACGTTCGGCCATCTGCGAGTTCATCTCGGCGTTGGTGTTCATGTGCTGTCGGGCGAGGGCCTGGAACCTCTTGCCGACGCGCTTGGCGGGAACGATGAAAAGCGGCAGCACGATGAGCGCCAGCAAGGTCAGGCGCCATTCCAGCGCCAGCATCGCCGCGAGCGTCGTGGCCAACACGACCACGTTGCTGACAACACTCCCGAGCGTGCTGGTGACCGCGTTTTGGGCGCCCACCACGTCGTTGTTGAGACGGCTCGTCAACGCACCGGTCTGTGTGCGTGTGAAGAAGGCGATCGGCATGCGTTGAACCTTGCCGAACAACGCAACGCGCAGGTCGTAGATCAAGCCCTCGCCAATGCGGGCGGAACACCACCGTTGGACGATTGCCAGCAGCGCATCCCCAACGGCCGACGCAACCACCACAGCAGCGAGAATCGTGATCAGCGAACGGTCACTCTTCGGAATGGCGTCGTCGAGGATCGCTCTGAAGGCGAACGGAGGAACGAGCTCGAGCAACGCACTGATGAAGATGGTCACCAGGAACAAGATGATGATGCCCCGGTACGGTCTCGCGAATCGCCACGCCCGACGCACAGCGCTGCCCTGGATCTTCGAGCCCTTCAAGGACTCGTTGTCGCCGGGAAGCAACCAGTGAGGGCTCATTCGCATGAGTCGAGGATACGGGTGCCGCGGAGTGACGCGACTCGCCCGGCCATACGCTCTGCGCCCGATGCGGCGAGTGCTATCAATGATCTGTTGTGTCGTGCTGATGGTCGGATGTGCGACGAGCCCAGGGGTGTCGGCAACCGACGCCCAGCACTCCGACGCGACCTTCGATCCATCTGACGATCCGTTCGGATGGACGCCCATCGGTCACAGCGGGCGCGTCGAGATCGGAACGTTCACCGCGCCCGTTGATTACAGCGATCCGTCGATAGGCACCTTCGACCTGAACATCGCCCGCCATCTCGCGAAGAATGGGCAGCGGATCGGGAGTCTTCTCGTCAACCCCGGTGGTCCGGGTTTCGGCGGCACCGACTTTGCCATCTTCGCCGAACAGAACTTCGGCCAAGCACTGCTCGACCACTTCGACATCGTCGCGTGGGATCCGCGCGGCACCGGTTCGAGTGAACCGAAGATCGATTGCATCGACGACTACGATCACTTCTTCGCCACTGGCGACATCACGCCGGATGATGCCGAGGAACGCCAGCAGCTGGTCGACATCGCCAAGGAGTTCGCAACCGACTGCGTCGAGAAGAACGGCGCCATCTATCAGTACGTCGGAACCAACAACTCGGCGCGCGACATGGACGCGATACGCGCGGCGCTGGGCGAGTCGACGATCAGCTATCTGGGGTTCAGTTACGGCAGCGAGCTCGGGGCGACGTGGGCGACCATGTTTCCGACGACCGTGCGCGCTGCGGTCCTCGATGGTGCAGTTGATCCCACCGCGGGTGCAGAGGAAGGCGACCTTCAACAGGCCAAGGGTTTCGAGGACGCCTTGTCGACGTTCCTGAGCACGTGCAGCGCCGCGCCGAAGTGCGCGTTCTACAACGGCGGTGACGCCCAAGGCGCGTTCGACCGTCTGTTGAAGTCCATCGACGCCACACCGATTCCGAGCGTGCCCGGCCGTCCAGATGTCTCGCTCGAAGTGGCCGTATCAGCCGTCGCCGAGGCGATGTACGCGGAATCCAGCTGGCCACGACTAGCGACCGCGCTGGCCAACGCCCAGACCGGTGACGGCGAAGGATTGCTCGACCTGTACGACGAGTACTTCGTACGCAACGCCGATGGAACCTACGACGACTCCCTGGAGGCGTTTCAAGTGATCACCTGCATGGACACCGCCGAGCGGCCGACCGTCGAGCAGCAGGACGCCACCGTCGCCGAGTTCCAG
>JANPGV010000056.1:0-8210 GCA_031424145.1 Ilumatobacteraceae bacterium | reverse complement strand
GGCGAGGCCGGGCAGGTCGAGCCCCGAAGAGGTCGTGTACGGTGCGACTGCTGCACGAAGTCGGGTCTCGAGATCGAGTGCCGATGTGTCGTCGAGTCTGGCGAGCAGCGCCGAGACGGGCCCGGCGATGGCCTTTGTCCTGACCCACCACGCTTCGAACGACGGCGAGTGAAGCGGTGCGGGCAGTCGGTCGATCTGAACGTCGTCGAAACCTGCTGCCTCGAACAGCTCGCGAAGGCGCACCTCGTCATCCAACGCGAAGGGACCTGGCATCCCCGGAGGTGGTACCCGAAAGCCTGTGACCGCTGTGACGGCGTCGAAGATGACGCCTAGCCACGGGTTTTCGGCTTGCGGGCCCCACACGGCAAGCGTGGCTCGGCCGCTTGGCCGCAGCACTCGATGGATCTCGGCGACGGCCCGCTCGGGCTCGACTGCGAACATCAAGCCATCGCGGCAGATCACTACGTCGAATGAGCAATCGGCCTCATCGATCGCCTCGAGGTCACGTGTCGCTGTGTGGACGTTGACCAATCCGCGCCGTGCGGCTCGCTCGGCCGCGATCGCCGCCATTTCGGGAACGACATCGGAAAGCAGCACCGCACCGTCGGGGCCGACTCGCTCGGCGGCGGCCAAACCCGCACCACCGGGACCGCAGGCCAGCTCGAGCACGCGATCGCCTGACCGCAGATCGACGCTGCTCAGCATGACTTCCGTGACGGCGAGGCCACGTTGGTCGACCTCGTCGGCGTAGTCGGCCCAGTGGTGGGCAACGCCCGCCCACATGCCGTGCACGTGTCCCCGCACTTCATCGATCGTCGGAATGCTCATGGATCCTCCTAGAAGTAATTGAATACATGTAACGAGTATTGAATATCTGTGTAGAGTTGTCAAGTGGCAGATGCGCCTCCCCCCAAGCGGCCGTACAACTCCGAGCGCCGCAAGCAACAGGCGCTCGGGACTCGACGGGCCATCCTCGATGCTGCGCAGGTGCTGTTCGAGCGCGACGGTTACGTGGCCACCACCATGGATGACATCGCTGCGGAAGCCGGCGTCGCCCTGAAGACCGTCTACAGCGCCTTCACCACGAAAGCAGGATTGCTGCGGTCAATGTGGGACCTGCTGCTGAAGGGTGACACCGACGACGCGCCCGTGGCCCAGCGGGCTTGGTACCGGTCGGTGCTCGAGGAGCGCGATCCTGAGAAACAGCTGCGGCTGCTGGCTTCGGGCGCCTGTGCCGTGAAGGTTCGCATCGGTGCACTGTTGCGCGTCATCCGCAGCGCCTCCGTAGTCGATTCCGACAGCGCCGCGTTGTGGCGACTGATCCAGACGGACTTCTACGAGAACCAGAGCGCGATCATCGAGGTGCTGCACGAACGAGGTGTGCTACGCAACGGGCTCGGTCCTATCGAGGCCACCGACATCCTGTGGACTCTCAACCACCCCGACATGTGGCTCCTGTTGGTGGGCGAGCGCGGGTGGACACCGGCAGCATTCGAAGCGTGGTTTGCCGACACGCTTTGCCAGCAGTTGCTCGCCGGTCGTAGACGCGGTCAGGCAGTAGCCCAGACCAGGAGCTCGGCGCCTTCCTGACCCGCTGTGAACTGCAGGTCGTCGCGGCCGGTGATCCGCGCAGCGTCGCCCGCGGCCATAGCCGCGCCGTCGCTGAGGGACCCGTCGCCCAACGCGACGAAGACATGCACGTGTTCATCGCTGGGTAGATCGACTGTTGTGCCGGCGGGTAGGCGAGCACCCCACAGCACGGCATCGCGTTGATGAATCGTGACAGCACCGTCGTGGCCCGTGCCCGAGGCGATCGGCACGAGCTGACCGGTGGCCAGCGCCTCGTTGATGTCGCGTTGCTCGTACCCCGGATCCACGCCGGCGGTATCGGGCAGGACCCACATCTGCACGAAGTGGACTGGCTCGGTGTCGCTGGCGTTCATCTCGCTGTGGCGTATGCCCCGCCCGGCCGACATCCGTTGGGCGAGGCCGGGATACAACACACCGTCGTTGCCTTCGCTGTCATGGTGTTCGAGCTTGCCGGACAGGACCCAGGTGACGATCTCCATGTCCCTGTGGGCGTGGGTCCCGAAGCCACCGCCTGCGGCAACCTTGTCGTCGTTGTTGACGAGCAACAGACCGTGCCCGCCCTCGCCTTCGCGATAGTGGCCGCCGAAGTTGAACGAATGCTTCGAGTCGAGCCAGTCGATGTCGGTGTGGAAACGCTGGTCGGCTCGTTGGATAGCGATGCGGGCAGAACTAGTCATGGTCGATGCAACATAGTTGCGACCACAACTATTCCAGTTCGAATCACGCCCGTCATCCGACCGGCTTGCCGTACATCTCCAACAGCGGATCGCTGATCAGTTCCAAGCGCTCACCATCGGGCCCGCGGAAGTACAACGACGAACCATCGACGTGGGCGTATTCAATGTGCTCGGTCTCGAGGCGATCTTTCAACTGCTGCCACGTGGACGGTTCGACGGAGATCGCCAGGTGGTGGTGACCGCCGAGCACCTCTTGGTACGGACCGAGGTCGAGACCCGGCAGGTCGAAGTAGGCGAGCGTGTTGCCGTTGCCGATGTCGAAGAAGAAGTGTGTCGAGCCCTCGTAGTCGCGGTTCTCGAACATCTCGATCAGGGGAAACCCGAGCACGCCCTGGAAGAACTGCACGGTGCGCTCCACGTCGCTGCTGATGAGCGCGACGTGATGAACGCCGCGTGCTGTGCTGACGGGTCGTTCGGCGCGAGGTGCGAGGTACTGAGCGGTCAACTCGGCTCGGCGCTGGTTCAGTTGTTCGGAATCGATGGTCATAGTGGCAACTCCACTGGATCGGTGGGCAATGGGCAGAAGACGACGCTGCTGGCTCCGGCGGCGACCCACCGTTGAGCCTGTTCGACCCACGTGGCCGGGTCGCCGGCGATGACAAGCTCGTTGAGCGGAACTTCCTCGTCCCCGTACGCGGACAGCTGGCTGGCAAATCGGGGAAGTGCCATCTTCTCGGCCATCATGGCTTCGAGCGCGGGCACGTCAGCGCTGGCTTGGACGAATGCGGTGAACTTCGGCCCATCGCCGATCTGGGCGCGGACCTGTTGGAGATATCGCGGACCCGACCACTCGGCGAAGATGATTCCTGCACCGACGTCCGCGGCGAGGGCCATCGACTTCGGACCGCGGACGCCGAGTGAGATCGGCGGCACGACCTGCGCGGGATGAGCGAGTTGAACCGCGTCGAGGTGGACATGTTGTCCGTTCGTCGTCACGGTCCGGCCCTCGAGCAGTTGGCCGGTTGCGACCACGACTTCACGCAACGAGGCCAACCACGACGTGGGAACGGCACCCACCTGTTCGATCCAGAAATCGACGCCGTGCCCAAAGCCCATGTGGAAGCGACCGGGAAACATCTGGGCGAGCGTGGCGATCTCCATCGCGGTGTATGCGACGTTGCGAACCACTGCCGGAGCGATGCCGATGCCGACAGTGATGCGCGAGGTGCCGGCCAATGCCGCAGTGGCCTGCGTGAAGCCGCCGTGGAAGCTCAGGTCCTCGACGACCCACATCTCGTCGAGATCGTGGGCCTCGACCTGGCGGGCGTAGTCAATGAGCTGATCGGCAGGCCACTCCCTGCGAAACATCACGCCGTACGTCGTCATGGCGCTGCCACCGACGTCGTCGAACCGGCGATGCGGGCAAGTTGTCCGATGCTCTGCCACGTGGCGGGAGAATCGAAGCCGAGAGCCCACAACGAGACACCACCAAGCCGCTCGCGACGGGCGAGGTCGATGCGGTCGCGCGCGCCCTGCGCGTCGACGTAGTGAACCTCACGCGTCTGCGTGCACGAACCATCGGCCGCCGGCAGCTGATAGGTGAATGAGGACTCACCGGTGACCGGATCGTGCACCGGCGTCGCCGTGCGCTTGGCGATCAACTCATCGACGTTTCGTTGGCTCACGCTGGTTTTACCTTCTGGGTCGGCTGAACAGGTGCCAACCGTAGCGATCGGCCAGTTGTATCCGTACAACGCAACGCCCAGCACCAGCTTGCTGTCGTCTCCGACGGCTTTCTTGGCGGCGGAGATCGCCTGCTTCACGAACGCCAATGGAGCGATCGGTCCTGCCTTGGCGGTCGAATAGTCGTAGGCCATGATCCTGATCTGATCGACGTGCGGTGCCATGGCGCCGTAGTCGTAGACCCAGTAGCCACTGTCGTTGGTTCGGCCGCCATCACTGATGTGGGGAACACTGACGGAAAGAGTTCGGCCGTCCGCATGGAGCCGCGCGGCGAGCTCGGTGACGAAGTCGATCCACAGCGGCCGAGTCGTCGACCACGTGGCTCGGTTGTCGGCGAATGCGAACTGCTCGTAGTCGATGTCGATCCCGTCGTAGTTGTTTGCAGCAGCCAGGTCGGCGATGGCAGCGACATGTGCGGCTCGTTCGGCTGGATCGGCCAGAAGCGCAGCCATGCCGCCGGCAGCCATGCCATCGACGATCGACGGCACGACCTTGGCGCCCGCGGACCGTACGGTCGACACGAAATCGCTCGTGGTCTGGGATGTCAGATCACCGCTGACGCTGATCGTCGTGGCATCGTGGGTGGAGTACCAGAACGGTGAGACCTGGCGTAGCATGCGGCCGTTGGTCGACAGGCTCTGCTGGGCGTCGGGTAGTGCGAAGTAGGGCGCCCAGGCATCGATGGGAATGTCGATCGGTGGCGGCGGGGGCGGATCATGGCGGATCGCCACAGCTGCGACGCCTGCGGCGGCCAAGAGCACAACAGCTGCGCCCAGCGCCACGCCACGTCGTCGCTTGTCCGGTGCGACGAGGTTGTCGGCGTGTAGCTCCGACAACGTGCCGACACGGCGCTGACCGCGCTTTGCCGGCACTTCGACGATGTGCGGGATGACAATGACTTCGCAGCCGGCAGCAGTCGCCGAGCGGACGCCGGTGGGCGAGTCCTCCAGGGCCACGCATTGGCGCGGCGGCACCGACAGTGCCCTGGCGGCGGCGAGGTACGGCTCAGGGTGCGGCTTGCCGCGGCGCACTTCGTCTCCCACGATCGTTGCCGCGAACGACCCACGCGGGAGCTCGGCGACGATGGCGTCGGCCAGCCTTCGCCACGACATGGTGACCAGCGCGCATGGGATCTTCTCGGCGCGAAGTTCCGCGAGCAGGTCGCGCGCGCCCGGCCTCCACGGGATCTCCTTTCGCACGCGGGCGATCACACCGTCGAGCAGCTGATTGACGATCTCGTCGACGGGCAAGTCGACGCCTCCGTGGTCGCGGATGTAGCGACCCGATTCGTGCAGATCCTTGCCGACGATCGCGTGGGCGTGGTCCATGGTCCACTTGCCGCCGTGCGCCTCGACGAGCTCGAACTCGCAGTCGATCCAGTACGGCTCGGTGTCGACGAGGGTGCCATCCATGTCCCACAGGACGGCGGCTGGTCGGACGCGGGCGCGGTCAGACCGGCGGGTTGAAGTCATGCGTGGTCGAGGTTATTCGGAGAAGCTGTGAGTTTCAGTCGCAGGTATTGCCGCATCGATGGCATGGGCGGCGCGTCGGCCCTCCAGAACGGCCTCGTAGATGGTGCGCGGCGCGACACAATCGCCTGCTTGCAGATCGGCCTCGGCGATCGGGTCCGTCGGAAGCCGGAAGCCGCAATCGACGAGCGCCGCACACAGGATCGTGCGGCGCACACCTGTGAACCTGTCTTCGACTTCGACCTGGCCGGACCGAACCGCTCTCAGCAACGTGCGCCGCTCGATCCGGGTCCCGCGCTGGGCGAGGCGAACGTTGGCGGGCGCGAGGTCACCGGTGCGGGACAACTCGTTGCCGGCAATGTGATCCTGCGTGATGAGGATCGCCTGCTCGCCCAACTCCTCGGCCAGAGCTACTGCGATCGGCCCACCGATCGGATCGAATACTGCAATCGGCCCCGGTGGAAGGGTCGTGCCGCGGCGCACATCGACGATGTCGAAGACCATCGATGGATCTTCGACTTCGTAGTCGCGCCGGCCGTGCTGCGATCCCGTGCATTGCACGATCACGTCAGCGTCGGGCATCGATTCGGAAACGACGAGGATCTCGACACCGTGCCTCCGGCATTCCGCTTCCAACCATTCGGCGAGGGGCGCCCCGGGACCGGTGATCGCGGTGATGCCGCCGAGACGTTCCGAGCGTTCGATGACGGTGACCCGGTGCCCGCGGATGGCGGCCACCCGAGCCGTCTCCAACCCGGCCACTCCGGCACCGATCACCGCGACAGTGCGCGGCTCGAGTGCCGGAGAATACCAATCCGGATCCTCGGTCTCGCGGCCTGACGAGGGTTCGCCGACGCAACTGACGATCGGATTGCGCACGTCGCGCACCTGGCATGTCTGGTTGCAGAGGATGCAGGGTCGGACGGTGGCGGCACGGTCCGATCGAAGCTTGCCGACCAGGTCGGGATCGGCGATCTGGGCGCGGGTCATCTCCACCCCGTCGCAGACGCCATCGTCGAGCGCCCACTCCGCCTGTCCAGGGTCGATGACCGAGCCCTGCAGGAAGACCAACGTCTGCGGCAGCGCAGCCTTCACAGCGCGACACACGTCGATGTTGAACCCGGGCTGCTGGTGGAAGTCGGGCCGAGTTCTTTCTGCGGAGTAGATCGAGCCGCGGACCACGACCACGTAGTCAATGCCCGCAACGGCAAGGGCCGCCGCTGTCTGCGGTGCTAGGTCCGGTGTCATGCCGGCCCATGGCGCGAGCTCGTCGCAGCAGAGCCGGAGGCCGACGATCGGGGAGTGTTGGCGTACAGCGGCGATCGCTCGACGCGCGAACAGCAACTTGTCGCGGCCCCACTCATCGTCTCGATGGTTCGTCAAGCCGGACATGAACTGGCGCACCAGGCTGTGCTGCCCCGCGTTGATCTCGACCCCGTCGCACCCGGCGCGCACGGCTGTCTTGGCGGCAGCGGCGAATCCGGAGATGACCGCCTCGATGTCGACGGCCTCCATCCATTTCGGCGTCTCGCGGCTGTTCACCTCAGGCACTCTCGACGGCGCCCACAGAGGCAACTGGCTGTAGGCACTGCTGCCTTGTCCGCCGGCGTGGTCGAGCGACGCAATGACCATGGTCTGTTGCACGTGACAGGCATTGGCGATCTCGACCCACCCCTGCTCGCAGCGCTCAGCAAGGGGCGCCCGCTCGTACGGCCAATCACTGTCGTGCACACTTGCCCCCTCCGTCACGACGATGCCGCAACCACCTTGGGCGCGCCTGGCGTAGTAGGCCGTGTGGCGAGGTGTGAACTGGCGATCGTCGTTGCCGAGGTTGGTGACATGCGGGCCGAACATCACGCGGCTTGGTGCCTGAAGTGAGCCGACAGCGAGCGGGCCCGTCAACCTCGTCATGCGGTTGTTCTCATCGACTGCTGGCGGAGAGCTCGCGCCGGCCGATCAGCCGTTTGATGTTGTCGACGTGACGCACGAGCACCAACGCGCAGAGGGCGACGACATACACGATCTCCCAGGCAGGCGCGCCGGAGACGGCGATGCCGACTGGTAGTCCGAAAGTGATCAACAACGACGCCAACGACGCCTTCCCGGTGATCTTGCGGGCCAGCAGCCAGACCGCCAGCAGCACCAGCGATGTGAGTGGATGCAGGGCCAGCATCGCCCCGCCCATCGTGGCGACGCCTTTGCCGCCGCGGAACCGTCGCGTGAGCGGGAACATGTGCCCCAACACCGCTGCCGAGACCAGCACGTACGCACCGGGTCGGCTGTCGACGATCAGCCCGGCGACTGCCGGCAACGTGCCTTTCAGCGCGTCGAGGAAGAAGACCAGGGCTCCCCACTTCGACCCGAGGACGCGGGCCACGTTCGAGGCCCCCGGATTTCCGGAGCCCTGCGACAGGATGTCGACTCCGCGGGATCGAGCCACCATGACGGCACTGGGAAACGTGCCGAGCAAGTAGGCCAAGGGAACGAGCGCGAGGGCGGCGGTGATCCGACAACCTTACGGCAGCCCGATCTTCCTCGCTTGGAGCTGACCGCACCCATGTCGCCAGGCGTGCGTAGGCAGCGAAGCGGCTCATGGTGATACGAGTTGGAGTTGTTTCGGTGGGTGGGTGAATGCTGGTCCGGTGCAGGGTGCGGGTAGCAGGGTGCCGTCGGGTTTTCGGATGGACAGGTTTTCGGCGTCGCCGACGAGTTCCCATCCGGTCTCGTGGAC
>JANPGV010000055.1:0-1788 GCA_031424145.1 Ilumatobacteraceae bacterium | reverse complement strand
GGAGGTGGGCAAGGTCACCAAGAGCACCCCGTATGGATCGGTGGATGCGCCATTCAACCCGCTCAGCGTTGCTCTTGGTGCCGAAGCCAGTTTCGTCGCTCGGACGCACGATCTCGATCGCAAGCACATGATGGAGATCTTCCGTCAGGCTCACGCTCATCAGGGCGCGTCGTTCGTCGAGATCTTCCAGAACTGCAACGTGTTCAACGACGGCGCCTTCGACGACGTCACCAGCCGTCAGGTCCGCGAAGAGATGATGATCGATCTGCGCAACGGCCAGCCGATCCGGTTCGGCGCCGACGGCCACAAGGGTGTTGTCATGGGAACCGATGGTCAACTGCGAATTGTCGAGGTGGCCGACGTCGGCGAAGAGGCCATCCTCGTTCACGACGCGCATCGCGATGATCCCGGGCTTGCCTTCGCCTTGGCACGGATCTCGCTGGAAGATCACGCGGCCACGACCTTCGGAGTGTTCCGCTCGGTGGAGCGTCCTGACTACGGGAGGGGTGTCAGTCGCCAAATTGCCGAGGCCTCGACCAAGCGCGGTCCCGGCCAGCTCTCCGCCCTGCTGAGAAGCAACGGCACCTGGGACGTCAACTGAGACCCATCAAATGAGACACGGTCAGTCCTCGATGCGAGGTACGCCGTGAGGCTCCGGGGCTCGTTCCCCGCGTAGCTGGCCGACGACAGCAACGAGCCTGGCCATCACCAGATCGGCAGCAAGGCGAACCTCGTCGACGGTGGGCTCCGTGGCGGGCCCGATGTTCATCAACTGTCGAACGTCTATTGGTGCGCCGACGCGAGTCGCGACCTTCGGTCGCCGGAACACGTTGGTGAGCAACGTTGGCACGACCTTGTGACGACTGACCACGCGATGTGCCCCGACCATCGCGATTGGCACGATCGGCGCGCCGGTGCGCAGTGCCAGTCGAACGGCCCCTGTCTTGGCCCGCTCCGGCCACATCATCGGGTCACGCGTCAGCCGGCCCTCGGGGAAGATCCCGACCGCCTCACCTTCGGCGAGGGCATGAGCCGCCTCGTCGAGCGAAGTCGACGCATCCGCAGCGCCGCGTTTGACCTTGATGAACCCGAGCTTGCGAGCGACAGTCCCGAGGACGGGTGCGCCGAACACACCTGATGTCGCCAGCAGTCGCAGCGAGCGCCCCATTCGCCGGCACGCCAATGCCAGCAACACACCGTCGGCGTAGCTGGTGTGATTGGAGATCACGATGATCGGACCATTCGGAAGGGTTCGCGCTGTCTCGCGGCGCCCTCGTTGCCGCTCGATCTGCAGTCTGCTGAAGAACGTCGTCGCCGACCCGACGAGGCCGGCTAGCACTGCATAAAGGATTGCGCCGGTGCGACCCGGCTTGCGCCACATCGACGACGCGTCAGCCTGTGTAGAACGAGTCGGCGACGATCAGCGCCTCGTCGAGAATTGCCAGCCCTTCTTGTACTTCGTCAACGGTGGCGGTGCACGGCGGCACGACGTGCAGCCGGTTGAAATGAGTGAATGGCCACAATCCGCGCTGCTTGCACGCCGTGGCAAGGTCTGCCATGGGCTTGGCGTCGGCTCCGGCCGCGTTGTATGGAACGAGCGGTTGCCGCGAAGCGCGATCAGTGACCAGATCGAGCGCCCAGAAGACACCGAGGCCACGAACCTCACCGATGCTGGGATGGTTTGCCTGAAGCTTCTCCAGCCCAGGGGCGATGACATCGGTGCCGAGCATTCGGGCGTTCTCGATGATGCCCTCTTCTTTGAAGATGTTGATGCTGGCGACGGCGGAG